>JAJXSQ010000221.1 GCA_021784495.1 Myxococcales bacterium
CCTCCTGCTCGACGAGGCTGCGCGCGAGGGCGAAGCCCTGCTCGAGGACGAGCGCGCGCATCGAGAGCAGGCCCCGGAAGCGGCCGGTGCCGTCCACGATCACCGCGTCGTCGTAGACGGTCTCCCGAGGCCGGGCGAGCGCGCGCGAGACGGCGTCGACGACGCCGCACGCGGCGTCGAGCACGAGGGGATCGGGCAGGGCGATCCGGGTGATGGGCCTCCGCGCGTAGAGCTCCTGGCCGAAGCCGCGGGCGAGCTGGAGGAGGAGCCGGGGGCGCGTCACGAGGCCGACGGGCCGACCCCCGTCGGTGACCGCCAGCGCCTCGAGACCGGGATCGCCGAAGAAGCGCTCCGCCACGTCGCGCACCAGCTCACCGGGCGGGATCTCTCCGCCCGGCGTGGCCAGGTCGCCGACCGCCTGGCCGGTGCGGCGGGGCGAGAGCGCGACGGGGAGGGGATCTGCGCCCGCCGGGCGCGCGAGGTCGGCCGGGTCCCCCGCGGCCGCCGGGTCGATCGGGTGCGCCCTGGGCGCGAGGTCGGACTGGTTCGCCGGGCGCGCGAGGTCGGCCGGGTCCACCGCGGTCGCCGGGTCGATCGGGTTCGCCCTGGGCGCGAGGTCGGACTGGTTCGCCGGGCGCGCGAGGTCGGCCGGGTCCACCGCGGCCGCCGGGTCGATCGGGTTCGCCCTGGGCGCGAGGTCGGCCCGGTCCGCCGTGGCCGCCGGGCCCTCGGGGCGGTGCGGATCCACCGGCTCCACCGGGCGAGGCGGGGCGTCGCGAGGAGCGAGGGTGACCATCGCCCCGCACCCTCCGATCGGCACCGCTCGCGCCGGTGGCGCCTCGGCGACGAAGGGGTGAACGAGCCGTCAACGCGCCGACGCCACCACCTCGACGCGCCGCCCGATCGCCTGGCGGAAGTAGGCCGCCTCCCGGGCCACGTCCCAGAGCTCGAGGTCGACCGGGCCGCGCGCCCGCGCCGCGACCCGGACGATGCCGTCGCGGAGGACCGCGCGGACCGCCGCCACCGGCTGGTGGTGGCTCCGGTCGAGGGCGTCGGCCACCCGCAGGAGGGCGACGAGCCTCCGGACGAGCCGGAGCTCGCCGGCGGTCAGCTCCTCGAGATCGGGCCGGCCCGCCTCCGGCGGGGTGCGCCGGTGGTAGCGCGCGACGAGGGCCACCAGCAGCCGCTCCTGGTCGGAGAAGCCGGGGACGTCGGCGTTGGCCACCAGGTAGAAGGTGTGCTTGTGGTGGCGCTGCGGCGAGACGGCGTGGCCGACGTCGTGGAGGAGGGCCGCCGCCTCGAGCAGCCCGCGGGCCGAGGCGGGCAGCCGGTGGACCGCGGCGAGCTGGTCGAAGAGGTCGAGGGCGAGCCGCGCGACCTGGCGCGCGTGGCGCTCGTCGAAGCCGAAGCGCCGCCCGAGCGCGACGACCGCGTCGGTCCGTCCCTCCGCGGCGGCGGCGGCGGCCGCCGGGCTCCGCCGCATCAGGTCGCGCAGGACGCCGTTGCGCAGGCCGGTGTCGACCGCGACCACCGTGTCGAGGCCGAGGTGGCGCATCGCCGCCTCGAGGATCACCGCCCCGGCCACCACGATCTCGGCGCGGCGCGGCTCGAAGCGGCGCCGCCGCTCGGCGAGGGTCATGCCGGCCAGCTCGGCGACGGTCCGCTCCAGCCGCCGCCGGGTGAGCCGCCGCGAGTCGCTCCCGGCGCCGACGACGGCGTTGATCGTCCCCGAGGAGCCGAGGGCGACGCGGGGGGTCGGCAGGCGCCGGGGGAGCGCCTCGCGGAACGCCTCGGCGGCGTAGCTCCGCATGACCGCCAGCCGCTCCGGCGAGACGCGCCCCGAGGTGCCGAAGATCTCGGTCAGCCGCACCGCGCCGACCGCCACCGAGTGGAGGACGCGCGGGCGCTCCCCCTGCCCGGTGGCCACCTCGGTCGAGCCGCCGCCGATGTCGATGACCAGCGATCGGGCGCTCGCCGGCCGGCCGTGGAGGACGCCGAGGCAGATGAGCCGCGCCTCCTCCCGGCCGCTCACCACCTCCAGCTCGAGCCCGGCCTCGTCCCGGACGCGGCGGACGATCTCTTCCCGGTTGCGCGCCTCCCGCACCGCGCTGGTCGCGACCGCCCGGGTCCGCGCCCGGTGGCGGCGGCAGAGCGCGGCGTAGCGGCGGAGGGTGGCGAGGAGCCGGTCGGCGACCGCGCGGGAGAGGACGCCGCTCGTGAAGACCCCCTCGCCCGGCCGGATCGGATCGCGCTCCTGGTGCAGCGTCTCGAGCGTCCCGTCCGGGAGCGGCCGCGCGATCTCGAGCCGCACGGCGTTGGTGCCCACGTCGATGGCGGCGAGGATCCGGTCTTGGCCGTTCTTCATGCGCGTCGGAGTGTAGCGCCCTGGCCTGCCAGGGGAATCCCGGGAGGGAGGGGTGCCGTCACACAACTGTCACCGATGTGGGTTCGCGCGGAGCGCGGGGCCGCGCCATGCTGTCTGCCGAGCCTCCCGAGGAGCGCGTGCCCCCAAACGCCAAGGTCGTCCCGATCAGCCCCGACGCGGCGGGGCGCCCCGCGGCGCCGCGCGACGCCTCGCTCTTCCTCAACCGGGAGCTCTCCTGGCTCGCCTTCAACGAGCGGGTCCTCGAGGAGGCGCGCGACGGGTCCCTCCCGATCCTGGAGCGGCTCAAGTTCCTCGGGATCGTCTCCTCGAACCTCGACGAGTTCTTCATGGTCCGGGTCGCCGGCCTGAAGCAGCAGCTCGTCGGCGGCGTCGCCGACCCCTCGGTGGACGGCCGGCTGCCGGCCGAGGCCCTGGCCGCCGTGGCGGCCGGGGCGCAGGCGCTCGTCGAGGCCCAGTACCGCTGCTGGCGCGACGAGTTCCTCCCCGGCCTGGCGCGGGTCGGCTTCCTCCTCCCCCCCCCGCGCGACCTGACCGCCGAGCAGGCGGCGGCGGCGCGGGCCCACTTCACCGCCCAGGTGGCGCCGGCCCTGACCCCCCTGGCCGTCGATCCCGGCCACCCCTTCCCCCAGCTCCGCAACAAGTCGCTCAACGTCGCCCTGCTGCTGCGCCGGGGCGGGCGGCGCAAGGTGAAGGGGGCCGAGGAGCTCCTCGCGGTCGTGCAGGTGCCCACCGTGCTGCCGCGGCTGGTGCGGCTGCCGGACGGGCCGGCGACCGTCCACGCGCTCCTCGAGGAGATCATCGCCGATCACGCCGGCGATCTCTTCCCCGGCTTCGCGGTGATCGGCCGCGCCGTCTTCCGGGTGACGCGCAACTGGGACCTGGCGATCGACGACGAGGAGTCGGAGGACCTGCTCTCCACCATCCAGGAGGAGCTCCGCCGCCGCGATCGCGGCGCCGCCGTCCGGCTGGAGATCGCCGCCGGCGCCCCCGAGCAGCTCGCCGCCGCGCTCGTCCAGGCGCTGCGGCTCGAGGCGGCCGACGTCTACCGGGTGGGCGGGCCGCTCCAGCTCCAGGACCTGGCGGCCCTCGCCGACGCCGACGCCCGGCCCGAGCTCCGCGTCGAGCCGCTGGTCCCCGCCGTCCCCGCCGACCTCGACGCCGGCGCGCCGGTGATCGACGTGGTGGCCCGCGGCGACGTCCTCCTCCACCATCCGTACGAGTCCTTCGAGCCGGTGGTCCGCTTCGTCGAGGAGGCGGCCGACGATCCGGACGTCCTGGCGATCAAGCAGACGCTCTACCGGACCAGCGGCGACTCCCCCTTCGTGCGCGCCCTCTCCCGCGCCGCCGAGAACGGCAAGCAGGTGACGGCCCTGGTGGAGATCAAGGCGCGCTTCGACGAGGCCAACAACATCGCCTGGGCGCGCCGCCTCGAGGAGGCGGGGGTCCACGTGGTCTACGGGCTCATCGGCCTCAAGACCCACTGCAAGGTGGCCCTCGTCGTCCGCCGGGTGGCGGGCGCCATCCAGCGCTCGGTCCACCTCGGGACCGGGAACTACAACCCGCAGACGGCCCGGAGCTACACCGACCTGTCGCTCTTCTCGGCCGCCCCCGACCTCTGCGAGGACGTGGCGAGCCTCTTCAACCTCCTCACCGGCTACGCCGAGCCGCCCCGCTGGAAGAAGCTCACCGTGGCCCCCTTCGGCCTCAAGGAGCGGCTCGTCGAGCTGGTCGACCGCGAGGCGCAGCGGGCCCGCCGCGGCGAGCCGGCCCGGATCGTCGCCAAGATGAACGCGCTCGTCGACCCGGAGGTGATCCGCGCCCTGTACGCGGCGAGCGGCGCCGGCGTCGAGATCGACCTGCTGGTCCGCGGGATCTGCTGCCTGCGGCCGGGGGTGCCGGGCGTCTCGGAGCGGATCCGGGTGACCTCCATCGTCGATCGGTTCCTGGAGCACGGCCGGGTCTTCGTCTTCGGGGCCGGCGACGCCGCGGAGTGCTTCCTCTCCAGCGCCGACTGGATGCCGCGCAACTTCCACTCGCGGATCGAGGTGATGGTCCCGGTGGAGGACCGGGCGCTGCGCGCCCGGCTGGTCGAGGAGGTGCTCGGGCTCGCGCTCCGCGACGGCGCCCGGGCCCGGCGGCTGCAGCCCGACGGACGGTACGCCCGGCCGGCGCCGGAGCCGGGGGCGATCCGCAGCCAGGTGGCGCTCGCCGAGGCGGCCCGCGGCAGGGCGACGGCGCGCGCGGC
>JAJXSQ010000222.1 GCA_021784495.1 Myxococcales bacterium
ACCTACACTCCTCCTCCAACCCGCAACCAGGAGGAGACGCGACATGTCCGAGACCACCGCAGCACCCCTGATCCGCCTCGGGACCTACCGCATCGAGGAGAAGCCCGGCGCCAACGCGGTCGGGCCGACCGTGGGCGGCGCCGCCCTGACCGACTACTGGCTCGAGCTGATCGCCTACTGCGTCGGAACGATCGAGCGGCGCGCCGCCGCCGCCTCGGCCATCGACCAGGCCAACGCGGCCGGCAACCCGGACGCGGCCCAGTCGGTCCGGCGCTGGCGCTACGGCCAGAAGATCGAGATCAAGAGCGCCGAGGCGGTCGCCGCGCTGCTCCACGCCGTCGTCGCCCCGGACGCGCCCTTCGTCTGCGACGAGCGCTGCGCCCACGTGGCGGGCGGCGCGAGCGCGGAGCAGGTGAAGCGCTTCCTCGACTCGGTCGACGCCGCGGTGCTCGAGTGCCGGAGGCGCCTGCACCTCGACCGCGTCGGTTCCACGGTCGGCGAGGACCTGCAGGACGAGTTCGGGATGTACGAGCGCTGGCGCGGGAAGCTCGTCGAGCGCTGCGCGCCCGGCCAGGGAGGGTGACGCGGGCGCGCGCGACCGTTTGGCGGCGCGGGGGGGGGCGCCCGGGGGGGGCGCCGCGAGGGGGCGCCGTCCTCCGGGCGAGGGGCGGCAGCTGGCCGCGCGAGAGGCCTCAGGAGGGCAGGCGCCGCACCTCGTCCGGGCTCCCCCGTTCGAGGAGCGGCGGTACGCCACATTCCTGTGGACGGACGCAGCGAAGAATTGCAGAATCCCCCGCCATACACGTACCGTGGGTCAACCTGGGGGATACCACCGATGAAGCGTCGCTCCGGAGTGTCGTTCGCGCTCGCCATGCTCGTCGCCGCCGGCTGCTCGTCGGGCGGTGGCTCGTCCGCCGGGACCACCGCGCCGCACCCGACGAGCGCGGCCAACATCCTGACCAGGCTCGGCGTGAGCGCCTACAGCACTCCGCCCCCCGCCACGGTGACCAACGCCGCCGGCACCTCCACCGCGATCGACCCCTCGACCTGGCAGCCGCTCAAGAAGCTCCACACGGTCTTCTCTCCCCGGGCCGAGCTGTTCGAGGCGGGCGCGATGGCCGGCACCGTCGACAACGCCTACTGGGAGGACGGCGTCGGGGGCTACGTGCAGGCGGCCGCGCCGTTCCCCTCTCCCGTCGACCAGAGCCTCATGCAGTCGAGCGCCAAGGCCTCGGTGTCCGCCGACATCGACGGCGACGGCATCGCCGAGCTGGTGCTCTTCTACGTGAAGTCGGCCTCCGACAAGAACCTGTACTACCGGGTCCGCAAGGGCGGGTCCTTCGGCTCCGAGCAGACGGTGACCGGCGTGACCATGAGCGGCCAGAGCTTCAATCACTGGGAGCAGAGCGGGCGCTACGGGATCGGCACCGCGTGGTTCCCGTACCTGAGCGCGTCCAAGGCCGATCTGAGCGGCACCGGCACCTACTCGCTCCTGGTGGCCGACTACAAGACGGTCTACGTCATCGACGCCACGTCCACCTCCTCCGCCTCCGGCTGGACCCTCTCGGTGACCGCCTCGCAGACCTTCACCGCGCCGGTCAGCGGGATCGCCGCCGGCGACGTGGACGGCGACGGCAAGGACGAGATCGCGGTCGGCCTGCTCGACCTGGTCTCCAACGGCAGCCTGACCGGCCAGTACGTCCTCTACTCGGGCGCGTTCGCGACCGCCCTCCAGAGCGTGACCACCCTCACCGACCCGGTCACCGGCGCGGTCGCCGGCGGTCCGGTCGAGCCGGCCTTCGGCTGCCTCGACGGGAGCCACCGGGACCAGCTCATCCTGTCCACCACCTACGTGGTCGACGCCTCCGGGCGCGCCTACATCTTCCAGTTCGACCCGGTGGCCCGGACGCTCGGCGCCCCCGTCGCCACCCTGTCGGTGGCGGACAACTACCTGGGCGACACCAACAGCGGCTCGACCGACTACTACCGGCTCCTGCCGCGGGCCGTCGACCTGCAGGGCACCGGCTCCGCCGCGGTCGAGCTCCTCGGGCAGATCTTCTACACGCCGCTCCAGGCCTCGCCGACGACCAAGCCGGACGTGGTCTTCTCGTCCTACGCCGCCGGCCTCGCCGGCTACAACACCCTGACCGACGTCCAGGTGGGCGACATCGACAACGACGGGAAGCAGGACATGGTCTTCCTCGCCGCCGGCGAGTCGGGCGAGGCGGTCATCAAGGCCTACGGGCTCCTCAGCTCCGGGTCCCTGGTGGAGAAGGGGCCGTACCCGATCACTCCTGGCACCATCATCGGCGACCCCTTCGGCCTCACCATGACCATCGCCGCCGGCAACTTCGAGGACAACGCCGCCCGGGTCCGCTACCAGGGGCACAAGCTGACCTTCACCGACCCCATCGTGATCGCGGTGCTCGCCTCGCCCCCGTTCTGGGCCGACCTGGCCTCCTCCAACGCCAACTACAGCAGCTCGATCGGGAACTGGACCACCACCTTCGGCCAGACCACCGGCGCCACCAGCGGCGGCAGCACCTCGGTCGGCTTCTCGGTCGGCGCGTCGATCGACTACGAGCAGGACATCAACCTGCCGGTCTTCGGGACCAAGGTCGGCGAGTTCAAGGCCTCGATCGGCTTCACCAACACCAACAACTGGGAGTGGAGCAGCGAGCACGAGGTGACGAAGTCGGTGACCTACTCGGCCACCGCCGGGCAGGACAACGTGATCTTCACCTCGGTGCCGGAGGACGAGTACCAGTACGTCATCGAGTACTCGCCCGACCCGGCCAACGTGGTCGGGAAGTCGCTCTAC
Organism: Myxococcales bacterium; assembly: GCA_021784495.1. Taxonomy (GTDB): domain Bacteria; phylum Myxococcota; class Myxococcia; order Myxococcales; family Anaeromyxobacteraceae; genus JADKCZ01. The sequence continues at coordinate 2,822 of JAJXSQ010000222.1, forward strand.
ATCACCATCCCGCGCGAGTTCAGCACCTACATGGTCGAGCGCGGCTTCTTCAACCAGAACACCGACCCGGCCATGACCGCCCCGATCGACTCCACGGTGCTGGGCCACACGCTGGGACAGCCGGCCACCTACCCGACGGCCGGCCAGAAGGACACCTTCATGTCCACCGCCTTCGGCGCCACCGCCACCGGCCCGATCGCCGACTACCAGTACGGCGGCCTGGACGGCACCGGCACCACGGTCGCCGAGTCCGACAACATGAGCAACGGCATCTCCCTGGAGATCGACGTCACCGACACCAACACCACCACCGTCACCCACGACTTCAGCGTCGAGGCCTCGACCGGTTTCCTCGTCGGGGACGTCGGCGCCACGGTGAGCGCCGGCTTCGAGGCCGGCTACTCGGCCACCTCCTCCACGGCGGCCGGGACCACCTTCGGCGGCACGGTGGGATCGATCCCCAGCTCCAAGTGGGGGACTTCCTACGAGTACAAGTCGGGGCTCTTCGCCCGTCCGTTCACCAACTCGTTCGGCCGGAAGTTCTGGGTGGTTGATTACTGGGTGACGCCGCTGCAGTAGGGCGCTGGTGGCGGCGGGGGCGGTGCGCCGGGGGGCGCCGCCGCGGGGGAGCGGGCGGAGATCCGGGGGGGCAGGGGACCGGCGGAGGAGCGGGCGGGGGCCCGCGCCTCCGCGTCCGCCTGCGCTCGGCGGCTCGAGGAGGCGGCGACTGCGCCCGCACCGGTACCGGCGCCTCCGCTCGCGCCTGCATCTCCGCTCGCACCTGCGCCAGCACCGGCATCCGCACCGGCCTCGCACTCGCGCGCCCGCCTCCGCTCGGCGGCTCGGGGCGCCGGCGACCGGCGGGTGGCGCCACGGCCGCCTCGCCGTTAGGTGACGGTCCGCACGCGCCGGCCGCGGCGGGGGCCGGATCCCGGGCCTCGGGCGGGGCGGCGCCAACCTGGGGAGGAGCACGCGATGATCGTCGTCACCGGAGCCTCTGGCCACCTCGGCCGGCTCGCCGTCGAGGCGCTCGCCCGCCGGCTGCCCGCCCGCGAGATCGTCGCTGCGGCGCGCAGCGTCGAGCGGCTGAAGGATCTCGCCGCGCGCGGCGTGCAGGTGCGCCACGCCGACTACACGCGGCCGGAGACGCTCGCCGCCGCCTTCGCCGGCGCGGAGAAGGTCCTCCTCGTCTCCTCGAACGAGGTCGGGGCGCGGGCCCACCACCACGCCGCGGTGATCGAGGCGGCGAAGGCGGCGCGGGTGAAGCTCCTCGCCTACACGAGCATCCTGCGCGCCGACCACTCGCACATGATCTTCGGCGCCGAGCACCGGGAGACCGAGGCGGCGATCCTCGCCTCGGGGCTGCCCCACGTCTTCCTGCGCAACGGCTGGTACCTCGAGAACTACACCGAGAGTCTCGGTCCGGCGCTCCAGCACGGCGCCGTCGTCGGCTGCGCGGGGACGGGGCGCATCGCCGCCGCGGCGCGGGCCGACTACGCCGAGGCGGCGGCGGTGGTGCTCACCGGGAGCCCGGAGCGGACCATCTACGAGCTGGCCGGCGACCGCGCGTTCACCATGCAGGCGCTCGCGGCGGAGGTGGGGCGGCAGGCGGGCAAGCCGATCGCCTACCGGGAGCTGCCGCCGGAGCAGTACCGGTCGATCCTGGTCGGCGCGGGGCTGCCGGTCGCGCTCGCCGAGGCGCTGGTCGACGCCGACCTCTGGGCGGCGAAGGGCGAGCTCGACGACTCCTCGGGCGAGCTCCGGCGGCTCATCGGCCGCCCGACGACCACCCTCGCCGA
>JAJXSQ010000223.1 GCA_021784495.1 Myxococcales bacterium
CGGTCCCGGCCTGGCTCGCCGTCGCCGCGCTCTGGAGCGACGCCCACCGTCCCGACGCGGCCGCGGCGGCGCTGGAGCGGGTGCTCGAGCTCGACCCGTCCTGCCGGCCGGCCTTCGAGCGGCTCCGGGAGCTCCACGCCGCCGGGGGCGACTGGCGCGCCTGCGCCCGGGTCTGCGATCAGTTCGCCGGGCAGCTGGCCGATCCCGTGGAGGCGCTGGCGCTCCGCAAGGAGGTCGCGCGGATCCACGAGGAGCGGCTCGGGCAGAAGGAGATGGCCTTCCTCGCCTGGTGCCGGGCGCTGGCCGACGCCCCGGGCGACGAGGCCGCGCTCGCCGAGACGGATCGCCTGGCGCGCGAGACCGGCGCGGAGGAGGAGCTCGCCGCGGTGATCGAGCAGGTGGCCGAGGAGGCCCGGGGCACGGTGAAGGCCCGGCTGCTCCGGGCGCTGGGCGCGCTGCGCGACGCCGCGCTCGACGACGCCGACGGCGCCGAGGCGGCCTACCGCCGCGCGCTGGAGGCCGATCCGGCCGGGGCGGAGCCGCTCGACGCGCTCGTCCACCTCTTCGAGCGGCGCGGCCGGACCCGGGACCTGGTCATCACCCTCGAGCAGAAGCTCGAGGCGACCGCCGGGCTCGAGGAGAAGAAGACGCTCCTCCTCGAGGTGGCGCGGCGCTACGACCAGGATCTCCACGACGTCGACGAGGCGATCGCCTCGCTCCGCCGGATCCTGGAGCTCGACGGCGGGGAGCCCCGGGCGATCGAGGCCCTGGCCGCGCTCCTGCGGCGCGAGCGGCGGTGGGGAGAGCTCGCCGGGGTCCTCGGGCGCGCCCGCGACCTCGCCGCCGACGACGCGGCGCGGATCGGCTGGCAGCGGCAGATCGCGGCGCTGCAGGAGCACGAGCTCGGCGAGGACGAGGCGGCCATCGAGGGCTACCGGACCGTCCTCGGGCTCGACGACAAGGACCGCGAGGCGCTCGCCGGGCTGGAGCGGCTCTACACCAAGCTCGACCGCTTCGCCGAGCTGAACCGGGTGTACGAGCGGCAGGTGGAGCTCACCGACGACCCCGCCGAGCAGGTCCGGATCCTGGCCCGGAGCGCCGGCATCTTCGAGGAGAAGATGCGGGACCTGCCGCGCGCCATCGGCCGCAGCGAGGCGATCCTCGGGATCGACGGGGCGAACCTCCCGGCCATCAAGACGCTGGAGCGGCTCTACCGGGCGCAGGGGCTCTTCGACCGGCTGCTGACCGTCCTGGAGCACCACCTCGGGCTGGCCACCGACCGCGCCGAGCGGGTGGCGCTCCTGGTGGACGCGGGCGAGGTCTGGTGGCGGGAGCTCGCCCGGGTCGACCGCGCCGAGGCGATCTTCTCGCAGGCGCTCGGCCTCGATCCGGAGTCGCGCCAGGCGGTCTCGGCGCTCGGGCGGCTCTACGAGCGGAGCGGGAACTGGAACCTGGCCCTGGACATGCTCCGGCGGGAGGCCCGGCTCGCCGGCGCGAGCCGCGACGCGGTCGATCTCTACGTCCGGATCGGCGCCATCCAGGAGGAGATGCTCCAGGACGCCGCCGCCGCCCGCGAGGCCTACGGGAAGGCGCTGGCGCTCGACCCCGGCTGCCTCCCGGCGATCCGGGCCCTCGAGGGGATCGAGGAGCGGGCCGGCGACCGGGCCGCCTACCTGGCGCTCCTCACCTCCGAGGCGCGGTACGCCGAGGACGACGCCCGGCGCGCCGCGCGCTGGACGGACGTGGGGCGGATCGAGCAGGACGAGCGCGACGATCGCGAGGCCGCCGCCCGGGCCTACGAGGAGGCGCTCAAGCGCGTGCCCGGCCACCTGCCCGCCGCCCGCCCGCTCTCCGACATCTACGTCGCCACCCAGCGCTGGTCCGACGCCCTGCGGGTGCTGGAGGCGATCGTCCAGGCGCTGGAGGGCGGCGGCGACGCCCGGGAGCTCTGCCGGCAGGCCTACCGGCTCGGCTACGTCTCCGAGAAGCTCGGCGACCGGGCCCAGGCGCTCGCCGGCTACCGCCGGGCCTACGGGCTCGACGCGACCTACCTCCCGGCGCTCGAGGGGCTCGGGAACCTGCTCGTCGGCGAGGGGCAGCTCGAGGAGGCGCTCCAGATCTTCACCGCCATCGTGATCCACCACCGCGACGCGCTCTCCGACCTCGAGGTCGTCGAGGCCTACTGGCAGATCGGCGAGCTGGCGGCGCGCCTGGGGCAGGCGGAGCGCGCCGCGGGGAGCTTCCGCAAGGCGCTCGAGATCGACCGCGGCCACGAGCCGTCCCGCCGGGGGCTCATCGCCCTCCACGAGGCGGCGGGGGAGTGGGAGGCGGCCGTCGAGCAGCGGCAGCGGCTCCTCCCGTCGCTCGAGGGGCGGCCGCGCTTCGAGGCGCTGGTGGCCATCGGCGAGGCCTGCCGGACCCGGCTCCAGGACCCCTACCAGGCGATCGACGCCTACCTCGCGGCCTCGCGGCTCGAGCCGGCCGACCTGCCGGTCACCGAGGCGCTCCTCGCCCTCTACCGGGAGACCCGCCAGGGCCAGAAGGCGGCCGACGTCCTCGCGGCGCTCTCGGCCCGGCCCGAGGCGCAGGCCGATCCGGCGCGCCTCGCCCGCCTCCAGCTCCTCCTCGCCGAGGTCCTGCGCGACGAGGTGAAGGACGAGGCCGGGGCGCTCGTCGCCCTCGAGCGCTCGCTCGACGCGGATCCCCGCCAGCCCCAGGCCTTCGCCGCCGTGGAGGAGCTCCTGGCGCGCGGGAAGCGCTGGCCGGAGCTGGAGCAGGCCTACGTCCGGATGATCCAGCGGCTGCCGCGCACCCCCGACGTCGGCCCGGCGCGGATCGCCCTCTGGCGGACCCTCGGCGACCTGTACCGGACCGTCCTCGGGAACGACGAGGGGGCCCGCCTCGCCTTCCAGGTGGTGGCGCGCGCCGACCCCGGGGACGCGGCGGCGCTCGAGAGCTACGCCGACCTCTCGGCCCGCACCCCGGGCCAGGAGGCGGAGGCGGTGGCCGCCTACCGCCGGCTGCTGGCGCTCGGGGCGCCGCCGCAGCGGGCGCTCTCGGCGCTGGTCGGGCTCCACGCCGCCGGGAAGGCCTACGACCGCGCCTACTGCGCCGCCCAGGTGCTCTCCCACCTCGCGGGCGGCGCCAGCGCGGAGGAGGTGGCGGTGGCCGAGCGGCTCCGCAAGTACGCCCGGGAGCAGGCGAGCCGGCCGCTCGACGACGCGCTCTGGGCGCTCCTTTTCCACGAGCGGCTGCGCGGACCGCTCGCGGAGATCATGACCCTGCTCGCCCTCCACGCCGGCCCGATGTTCACCCAGACGCCGAAGGAGCTGGGCCTGAACCCGCGCAAGGACGAGGTGGACCTGGCGGGGTCGATGCTGTTCTTCGTGAACATGTTCAAGTACGTGGCGCGCACGCTCGCGGTCGAGCCGCTCCGGCTCTTCCGTCGCGAGGCGGTGCCGGCCCGGCTCCAGCTCGTCCCGACCGACCCGCCCGCGCTCCTGGCGGCCGAGGAGCTCTTCCGCGACCGGCCCCGCAAGGAGCTCTGGTTCGCGATCGGGAAGGCGGCCGCGTTCTGCCGCCCCGAGCTGCGCATGGCGCGGCTCATGCCGCACGACCAGCTCGATCTCGTCTTCCAGGCCGCCTGCAGCGTCGGGACGTCGCGGTTCGTGGTGACCGGGGATCCGGTCCAGGTGGAGCGGCTGAAGCGGGGGCTGGAGAGGGTGCTCCCCGAGCCGGTGCGCGCGAAGACCCTGAAGCTGCTCGCGCGCCAGTACACCGAGCTCCAGCACCCGGGCGACATCCGCGCCTACCTGGACGGCGCCGAGCTCACCTCGAACCGGGTGGGCGCGCTGCTGGCGGGCGACCTGGAGGTGGCGCGGCGGGGGATCCTCGAGGAGAAGGCGCAGGTCTCCAAGCTCCGGGAGGAGTCGAGGATCGAGGATCTTTCGAACTTCTGCGTCTCGGAGGATTATGCCGCCCTGCGGGAGAAGCTCGGGCTCGCGGCCATCGTTCCGACCCGTGAAGGCACATGAAAGTCACCTGTGAGAGCTGCGGCGCCGCGTACCTGATCCCGGACGAGAAGATCGCGCCGGGCGGGGCGCGCGTCCGCTGCAAGAAGTGCGGGAACGTCATGATCGTCCGGAGCGACGCGCCGGCGCCGCCCGAGGCGCCTCCGCGGGGCGGCGCGGCGGACGCCGGCGGCTCCCCCGGGCCAGGCGCGCCCTCCGGCCCCGGCGCCGACGGGGGGACCTTCGAGAAGGAGCTGGGGAACGCGTTCGACCAGGCGTTCGGCGACCTCCCGGCCGGGGAGGAGGGCGCGCCCTCGACCTCGGCGGGGCCGGCGACCGATCGCGAGCCGGCGGCGGCCGCGCCCGCCCCGGCGCCTCCCCCGGCGACCGAGTGGTACGTCGCGATCGGCGAGGCCCAGGTCGGGCCGCTCCCGCTCGACGAGGTGCTCCGCAAGTGGGTGTCCGGCGACGTCGGCGCCGACTCGCTGGTGTGGCGGCCGGGGATGGCCGACTGGCTCCCGCTCTCCGGGGTGGCGGATCTGGCGGCCTATCTCTCGCCGTTCCCGCGCCCGGCGGCGCCCGCTCCCGCGCCCGCGGCGGCCCCCGGGG
>JAJXSQ010000224.1 GCA_021784495.1 Myxococcales bacterium
GGGCGCTCCTCGCCGCGGTCCGCGGCGCGCTCGCCGGCGCGCCGCCGGGGCCCTCCGGGGCGGCCCCGGCGCAGGCTCAGGGGACGAAGCGGTAGCCGATCCCGCGGACGGTCTCGAGGTGGCGCGGGGCCTCGGCGTCGTCGCCGATGTGCGCCCGCAGCCGGGCGACGAAGTTGTCGACCGTGCGCGCGGTGCCGAGGTGGTGCGGGCCCCAGACCGCCTCGAGGAGCTGCTCCCGGCTGAAGACCCGGTCCGGGTGCTCCACGAAGTAGGCGAGCAGGTCGAACTCCCGGGTGGTGAGCTCGAGCGGCAGCCCCCCGGCGGCGGCCCGCCGGGCCACGAGGTCGAGCTCCAGGCGCCCCACCACCCGGATCCCCCGCGCCTCCCCGGTGTCGCCGCGCGCGCGGCGGCGGCGGAGGAGCGCGTCGATGCGGGCCAGCAGCTCCTTCAGGCCGAAGGGCTTCACCATGTAGTCGTCGGCGCCGAGCTGGAGGCCGGCGACCTTGTCCGACTCCTGCCCCTTGGCGGAGAGGATGAGCACCGGCAGGTCCGGGTCGTCGCGCCGGAGCTCGCGGATCACCTCCAGCCCGCCGAGGCGCGGGAGCATCACGTCGATCACCAGGAGGTCGAAGCGCTCGCCGCGGGCGAGCTGCAGCCCGGTCTCGCCGTCGGCGGCCGAGCGGACCTGGTAGCCCTCCATCGTCAGGTTGAGCTGGAGGCCGCGCAGGATCGACGGGTCGTCCTCGATCACCAGGATCCGCTCGCTCATGACCGCGCCTCCGCCGCCGGCAGCACGATGGTGAAGGTGGCGCCGTGGCCGAGCTGGGAGGCGACCGAGATCCGGCCGCCGTGGGCGCGGACGATGTGCTTCACCATCGCCAGGCCGAGCCCCGAGCCCTCGATCGTCCGCTCCAGCGGGTCGCGCGCCCGGTAGAACTTGTCGAAGATCCGCTTCTGGTCGGGGAGCGCGATCCCCGGGCCGTTGTCGGTGACGGTGAGCCGGACGGTCGGGCCCTCGCGCGCCGCCCCGATCTCGATCCGCTTCTCCGGCCCGGTGTACTTGTAGGCGTTCTGGAGGAGGTCGAGGAGCGCCTCGGCGAGCGCCTCGCGGTCCCCCAGCACCTCCGGGAGGTCGGGGGAGATCTCGCGCACCAGCGCCACCGGGTGGCCGAGCCGCTGCGGCGCGAAGGCCTGGAGGGCGGCGTCGACGATCGGCGCGACCGGCTGCCGCTGCAGCTGGAAGCGGCGCTTCCCCGACTCCATCCGCGCCCAGTCGAGGAGCCGGTTGATGAGCGACGAGAGCCGGGCGGTCTCCGCGGAGATGATCCCGAGCGCCTCGGCCTGCCGCGCCGGATCGGAGAGCCGCCCGAGCTGGAGGGTCTCGACGAACATCCGGATGCTGGTGAGCGGGGTCCGGAGGTCGTGGGAGACCTTGTTGACGAAGTCGGTCTGGAGCCGGGCGACGCGCGCCTCGCGCTGGACGACGATGAGCGCCGCCCCCGAGCCGGCGAGGGTGGTGGCGACCAGGGCCAGGATCAGCCCCCCGAAGACGTAGTCGCGCGGCGCCGCGCCGAAGACCAGGATCAGGATCCCGACCGCGAGCATGAGGGCCGCGGGGACGAAGACGAAGCCGATGAGGAGCGGCAGGACGCGGCGCACCCGGCGATCCTAGTGCGCGCCCCGGCGCCTGTCGCCTCCCGCGGCGCCCCGCGCCACCCGTCACCCTCCGTCCGGGTAGAAGCGGCCCCCGCCCCGCGCCTGGTCGAGGAGCAGCGGCGCCGGCGCGAACCGCTCCCCGTGCCGCGCGCGGAGCCGCTCCAGCGCCTCGACGACCGCCGCCGCCCCGAGCGCGTCGGCGAGGCGGAAGGGGCCGCCGCGGAACGGCGGGAAGCCGATGCCGAAGATGGCGCCGACGTCGCCGTCGCGGGGGCTCCGCACGATCCCGTCCTGGAGGGTGCGCGCCGCCTCGTTCACCATGGCCAGCGAGAGCCGCTCGGCGATCGCCTGGCGCGGGAGGTGGACCCGGCGCCGCCCGCCCGGGAGCAGGTCGTAGACCGCCGCGTCCACCCGCCGGGCCTTCCCGCCGTGGAGGTAGAAGCCGCGCCCGCTCTTGCGCCCGAGCCGGCCGGCGGCGACCAGGTCGCGCAGGATCCCCGGCGACTCCAGCCGATCGCCGAGCCCCTCGTGGAGGATGGCGCCGACCTTGGCGCCGACGTCGATCCCGACCTCGTCGAGGAGCGTGAAGGGGCCGACCGGGAAGCCGAAGGCGGTGAGCGCGGCGTCGACCTCCTCGATCGCCGCGCCGTCGGCGAGGAGCCAGCCCGCCTCGCTCATGTAGGGCCCCAGGATCCGGTTCACGTAGAACCCCGGTCCGTCACCGACCCGGATGACGGTCTTCCCCTGCCGCTTGCCGAGCGCGACGGCGGTGGCGATCACCTCCGGCGCGGTTCGCGGGGTGGCGATCACCTCGAGCAGCGGCATGCGCGGGACCGGGGAGAAGTAGTGCATCCCGATCACCGCCTCCGGGCGGCGCGCGGCGCCGGCGATCCGGGCGATCGGGATGGAGGAGGTGTTGGTGGCGAAGATCCCGCGGGCGTTCACCTCCTCGAACGCCCGGAGCAGCTCCTGCTTGAGCGCCAGGTCCTCGAAGACCGCCTCGATCACCAGGTCCACCCCGGCGAACCCCTCCCAGCCGGTGGTGGCGGTGAGGAGGCGGAGGGTGGCGAGCCGCTCGTGCCGGTCGATCGACCGGCGGCGCACCCGCTCGTCGAGGTGGCGCGCCACCGCGGCCAGCGCCCGGCCGGCCGCGGCGTCGTCGCGCTCCCGGAGCCGGACCGGGAGCCCCGCCCCGACGGAGACGCTCGCGATCCCGCTCCCCATGAGCCCGCCGCCGAGGACGCCGAGCCGCTCCACCGGGCGCGGTTGGATCGCCGCGTCGGCGACCCCGCTGTCCTTGCGGAGCGCCGTCTGGGCGAAGAAGACCTCGACCAGCCGGCGGGAGCCCTCGCTCACCGCGAGCTCGCCGAAGCGCCGGGCCTCGCGCGCCAGCCCCTCCGCGAAGCCGCGCTCGTAGCCGTGGCGCACCACCTCGAGCGCCGCCTCCGGGGCCGGGTAGAGGCCCCGGGTCTTCGCCAGCAGGCGGCGGCGGGCCTGCGCGAAGAGGACGGCGCGGCCGAGCGGGTTCTCCTCCAGGAGCGCCCGCTGGAGCACCTCGGCGCGGGAGGCGCGGCGCCCGGCCGGCCGGACCCGCCGGAGCGCGCCGCGCGCCAGCGCCAGGGCCCGCTCGCGGGCGACCGCGCGCAGGAGCGGGGGCGGGCAGGCCTCGTCGGCGAGGCCGAGCCGGACCGCCCGGCGCGCGGGGAGGGTCTTGCCGGCCAGGATGAGGTCGAGCGCGGCGGCGATCCCGACGAGGCGCGGCAGCCGCTGGGTGCCGCCGGCGCCGGGGATGAGGCCGAGCTGCACCTCGGGGAGGCCGAGCCGGGTCCGCGGCTCCGCCGCCAGGATCCGGTAGTGGCAGGCCATCGCCAGCTCGAGCCCCCCGCCGAGGCAGGCGCCGTGGATCGCCGCCACCACCGGCTTGTGGAAGCGCTCGACCCGGTCGAAGATCGCCTGCGCCCGGCGCGACAGCGCCTCGGCCTCGGCGGCGCTCGCCACCGCGCGGATCGCCTCGATCCGGGCGCCGGCGAGGAAGCCCTCCCGCTTCCCGGAGGCGACGACGAGCGCCCGCACCGCCGGGTCCTGCTCCAGGCGGTCGAGGTGCCCGTCGAGCTCCTCCCCCACCTCGGCGGAGAGGGTGTTCACGCTCTCGCCGGGGACGTCGAGGAGCAGCGTGGCCACGCCGTCCGCGACCTCCACCGAGAAGGACCTGGGCCCGCCCGCGCCCGCCGCCGTCGCCGTGGTCATGCCGTCGCCTCCCGGGGTGGGGCCTACTCCCGCTCGAGCACCAGCGCGGCGCCGAGGGCTCCGGCGGCGCAGACGGTGAGGAGCGCGTGCTGCCCGCCGCGCCGGCCGAGCTCGCGCAGGGTCTGGGTGATCATCCGGGCGCCGGTCGCCGCGAAGGGGTGGCCGAGCGCGATCGAGCCGCCGTTCACGTTGAGCCGATCGGGATCGATCTCGCCGAGCGGCGCCGGCCGCCCGAGGACGTCCCGCGCGAAGGCGGTCGAGGCGAACGCCTGGAGGTTCGAGAGCACCTGGGCGGCGAAGGCCTCGTGCATGTCGACCAGGTCCATGTCCTGGAGCCGCAGGCCGGCCCGATCGAGCGCGATCGGCGCGGCGTAGGCGGGCCCCTGCAGGAGCTGGTCGCGGGGGTCGAGGGCCGCGTAGGCGTGGGCGCGGACGTAGCCGAGCGGGACCAGCCCGAGCGCCCGCGCCCGCTCCTCGGCCATCACCACCACCGCCGCGGCGCCGTCGGTGAGCGGCGACGCGTTCCCGGCGGTGACCGTGCCGTAGGTCCGGTCGAAGACCGGAGGGAGGCGCGCCAGCGCCTCGAGCGTCGCGTCGGCGCGGACGATGTTGTCGCGCGCCGCGACCCGCTCCCGCCGCGGCGGGAGGGGGACGTGCATCACCTCGGCGTCGAACCGCCCCGCCGCCC
>JAJXSQ010000225.1 GCA_021784495.1 Myxococcales bacterium
TCTCTCGCCGCGCAGCGGCAGCTCGCCCTCGAAGACCTCTTCGCCTTCGCGGTCGTCGAGGCTCGCGACTCCGCCCGCGCGCTCGCGTCGAACGCCCCCGCCGACGCCGTCGCCCACGCCGAGCTCGCCGTCCGCCTCGCGCCCGATCTGGCCGACGCGCACCTGGCCCTGGCCCGGGCGCGCCTCGCTGCCGGCCGCGCTCCCGGGGAGATCGCCGGCGCGCTCGCCGACGGGATGGCGGCGGTCTGGCGGGAGCCCCACACCCGCCGCGCCCTCCTCGGCGACCTGGCGGCCGCCGCGCTCGCGGCGATCTTCACCGCCGGGGCGGTGACGGTGCTGCTCCTCCTGGCCCGGACCCTCCGGCTGTTCCTCCACGACTTCCACCACCTGCCGCTGCTGCGCGACGCGGCGCCGATCCAGGCCGGCCTCCTCGGGATCTCCCTGCTCGCGGCGCCGCTCGCCTTCGGGCTGGGCCTCTGGACCTTCCTCGCGGGGGCGCTCGCGGCCGCCTGGCTCTACCTGGCGACGGCCGAGCGGGTCGCGGGGACCGTGGCGCTGGCCCTGGTGGCGGCGCTCCCCTGGGCGGGGCTCGAGGCGGTGCGCTTCACCGCCTGGACCGGGACTCCGGCGGAGGTGGTCCAGGAGCTCGAGCACGGCGCGGTCGACGACGCCCGGGCGGCGCGGCTCGCGGCCGGCGCCGCCATCCCGCCCCCGCTCGCGGCGGCGCTCGGGCACCACTTCAAGCGGCGCGGCGACCTGTCGGCGGCGCTCCGCTGGTACCGCGCCGCGGCCGGGGGGGACGACCGGGCCCCCGAGCTCGAGGTCGACGTCGGGAACGTCCTCTTCCTCCAGGGCGACCTCGACGGCGCGAAGGCCGCCTACCTGGCCGCCGCCGATCGGGCCGGCGGCGACCTGCGGGTCGCGGCGGCGGCTCACTACGACCTCTCGAAGCTCTACCTGCGCTCCGGCGACATCGCCAAGTCGAGCGCGGCGCGCGACCGCGCCGAGGAGGAGGACGGCCCCTTCCTCCACCGCCACGGCGCCGACGACGACTTCTCGGCCAACCGGTACCTCGTCGACGTCCCGGTGCCCCCGGCGAAGATCGAGGCGCTCGCCGCCGCCGATCCCATGGCGCCGGAGGTCGAGCGCGCGCTCCGCCGGCGGCTCGCCGGTCCGGCCCCGGAGGGGAGCTGGCCGTGGCTCGCGGGGGGGCTGCTCGCGGCGCTCTGGCTGGTCGTCCCCTTCGCCCGGCGGATCGACCCGGCGCGCGCCTGCGACCGGTGCGGGCGGCCGGCCTGTCACCGCTGCGACCCCGGCGGCGGGCCGCTCTGCGGCCAGTGCGTCAACGTCTTCGTGAAGAAGGGGCTGGTGGACGCCCGCGACCGGCTCCGCAAGGAGGCGCAGGTCGCGCGCCGGCGGCGGGTCCACCGGCTGCTGGCGCGGTCCCTCGCCGTCGTGGGCGGCGGCGCGGGGCACGTCTTCGACGGCCGCCCCGGGCGCGGGCTCGCCTTCCTGTCGGCGGGACTCTTCGCCGGGTTCCTGATCTGGTTCTGGCGCGGGGTGACGCCGCCCCCGCTGCCGTCGCCCGGCGTGATCTGGGGGAAGCTCGCGCTGGCGGGGCCGCTCGGGCTGGCGGTGCACGTGGCGGCGGCCCGCGGCGTCTTCCGGCGCACCCGCGGCTAGCGGAGCGAACGATGGCGCTCAAGGGAACGCTCAAGGACTTCGGGATCGCCGAGATCCTCCAGCTGATCGGGCAGCAGGCGAAGAGCGGGGTCCTCCACCTCGAGTCCCGCGACGACGTGATCCACATCGCCATGGCCGACGGCAACGTCGTCCGGGCCGAGTCGGCGGGGCGGAAGGCGCGCGAGAAGCTCGGCAGCCGGCTGGTGCGCGCCGGGATCATCGGCGAGCCGCAGCTGGAGCAGGCCCTCGAGATCCAGCGCCGGACGCTCCGCCGCCTCGGCGACGTCCTCGTCGAGCTGGGCGCCGTCTCGACCGCCGACCTGAGGGAGATGACCGCGCTCCAGACGACGGAGACGGTCTACAAGCTCTTCCACTGGAAGAGCGGCACCTACGCCTTCGAGCCCGGCGACGTGGACTGGGACCCCGAGACGGTCACGCCGCTCCGGGCCGAGTCGGTGCTCATGGAGGGCTTCCGCCAGGTGGACGAGTGGCCGCTCGTCCGGAAGCGGATCAGCTCGCCGGCGCTCACCTTCGAGCGGATGGCCACCCCCCCGGCGGGCGCGGCGCCCGCCGGGACGGACGAGCTCGACGGGCTCCTCGGCGGCTCGCGGCAGGACGGGGGCGCCGCCGGGGCGAGCGCGCTCGGCCCCTCGGAGCGCCGGGCCTACGACCTCGCCGTCCCCGGCCGCACGGTCGAGCAGATCGTGGATCGCTCGAGGCTCGGGGAGTTCGAGACCTGCAAGGCGCTCCTCAACCTGGTGAACCAGGGGTTCCTCCGCCCGGTGGCGCCCGCCCGCGCGCGGAGCGGGGGGGGCGGGTACGCGGCCGGCTGGCGGAGCCGGCTGCGGGCCGGCCTGGCGCGGGCGGGGGCGACGGTCGCCATCGCCGTGGCGCTCGCCGGGATCGCCTACTGGGTGGACGAAGGCGGCATGGCCTTCGGCGAGGCGCCGGCCGGCGCCCGGCTGCGCGACGACGGGGCGCGGCGCTTCCTCGCCCGCTACGAGCTGGCGCGGCTGCGGGGCGCGCTCGAGGTCTACCGCCTCGAGCGCGGCGCCTACCCCGACCACCTCGAGGCCCTGGTGGACGATGGGCTGGCGAGCCCCCGCGACCTCCGGTATCCCTGGAGGGAGCCGTACCACTACCGCCGCGGGACGCCGGACGGCTACGTCCTGCTGCCCCCGATCGAGTGAGGCCCGTCGCGTGACCGAACCGCGGAGCTCCGCCCGCCTCGAGTTCGCCGACAACGATCGGGTGCGCGCGCTCTGCGGGGCCCACGGCGAGCACCTGAAGCTGATCGAGCGCCGGCTGGGCGTGCAGATCGGTCTGCGCGGCGGGCAGCTCAACCTCGTCGCGCCGGATCCCGCGCGGCTCGAGGTCGGTGAGCGGCTCCTCCGGGAGCTCTACGGGCTGCTCGAGGAGGGCTTCCCGCTCCACCTGGAGGACGTGGATCAGGCCACCAAGCTGGCGGGACAGGGGGTGGCGCTCCGCGAGGTCTTCGGCGACACCGTCTTCGTCTCCGCGCGCCACCGGGTGATTACGCCGAAGGGGCTGGCGCAGAAGCGCTACGTCCAGGCGATCCGCGACCAGGACATCGTGTTCGGCATCGGGCCGGCCGGGACCGGCAAGACCTACCTCGCGATGGCCACCGCGGTCTCGGCGCTGGTCGAGCGGCGGGTGAAGCGGATCGTCCTGACCCGGCCGGCGGTCGAGGCGGGGGAGCGGCTCGGCTTCCTCCCCGGCGACATCGCGGAGAAGGTGAGCCCCTACCTGCGCCCGCTCCACGACGCCCTCTTCGACATGGTCGACGACGACAAGGCGAACGCCTTCATCGAGCGGGGGACGGTCGAGGTCGCCCCGCTCGCCTTCATGCGCGGGCGGACCCTCAACGACGCCTTCGTGATCCTCGACGAGGCCCAGAACACGACCCCCGAGCAGATGAAGATGTTCCTCACCCGCCTCGGGTACGGGTCGAAGGCGGTGGTCACCGGCGACGTGACCCAGGTCGACCTGCCGAGCGGCCGCCCCAGCGGCCTCCTGGAGGCGCAGCGGGTCCTCCGGGCCGTCGACGGGATCGCCTTCTGCGCCTTCTCCGAGGTCGACGTCGTGCGCCACCCGCTCGTCCAGGAGGTGGTCCGGGCCTACGAGGCGTACGAGGCCGAGCGGCGCGCGGCGCGGACGCCGGGCGGGGCGGGCGGGTCCGAGGGTTGAGCCGGGCCGGCGCGCGCGCCGGGGGCGTTGCCTTCCCGCGATCTCGGTGCGAGGCTCCGCCGGTGGTCGTCCCCCCCCCGAAGCGGCGCGCCTCGATCGTGGACCGGCTGGCCGGCGGCCTCCTCGTCGCCGCGCTGGCGGCGGCCGGGGGGTGGCTGGCGGCGCCCTCCGGCACCGTCGAGCTCCCCGGCCCCGACCAGCTCGGCCGCCCGGCGCCGAACGACGTCCGGGCCGACCGGGACTACCGGATCATCGACGCCGGGGAGACGGCGCGGCGGCGCGCCACGGCGGCGGCGGCGGCGCGCCCGGTCTTCGACCAGGACGAGGCGGCGGCGAGCGACGCGGCGGCCCGGCTCCACGCCGCCTTCGCGCTCATGCGCGAGATCGAGGCGGGCCTCGACTCCCGGCAGCCCCCCGCGGATCGCGCGGAGCGGCGCCGCGTCGCCGTCCAGCGCCGCGACGCCTTCGTCGGCCGGCTCCAGCTGGTCCTCGACGATCAGGACCTCGCCGCCCTCGCCGACGCCGGCTTCTCCCCGGAGGTCGAGGGAGATCTCGCGGCGCTGACCGCGGCCGGGCTCGACGGGATGGTGGTGACCGACGTCGCCCTCCTCCCGGAGGATGGCGACGGCGGCTTCACGGTCCGCAGCCTCCGCGGCGGCGAGGTCGCCGGCGAGCGGCGGGTGACGGACCGCGCCGCG
>JAJXSQ010000226.1 GCA_021784495.1 Myxococcales bacterium
CGAGGGCCTCGCCGACGGCGCCCGCCGGCGGCTCGGCGAGGATCGGCGCCCCCTCGTCGCGCCCCACCCCGGCGGTGAGCGCCAGCACCGCCAGCGCGGTGGCGACCGCGCCGAGGCCGAGCACCAGCCCGGGGAGCGCCAGGCGGCGCCCCGCCCCGGAGCGGAGCGCGCGGGCGCCGGCGATCGCCGCGCCGATCCCGACCAGGAGCGCCAGCGGCGCCGCCACCGGGTTCCAGGCGCCGGCGAGGGCCGCGAACCCGGCGGCGAGCGCCGCCCACCCGCGCGGCGGCCTCGCCATCCTAGCCCCGCAGGACCGCCCCGACGTCGGCGGCGAGCCGGGCGACGATCCGCCGGTGGCCCGCGTCCACCTCCGCGTCGGTGAGCGTCCGCTCCGGCGACCGGTAGCGGATGGCGAGCGCGAGGCTCTTCCTCCCGGCCGGGAGCGGCGCGCCGCGGTACAGATCGAAGAGCGTCGCCGCCTCGACGAGCGGCTCCGCCCGGATGGCGTCGACCACCCGCGCCACCTCCACCGGCTCGTCCACGACCACCGCCAGGTCCCGCAGGACCGCCGGGAAGCGTGGGATGGGGTGGTACCGGGCGACGGGGTGCGCCAGCGCGCCGAGCGCGGCGAGGTCGAGCCGGAAGGCGAAGGTGGCGCGGGGCAGGTCGAAGGCCGCGGCGACGCGGGGGTGGAGCTCGGCGACCGTGCCGACGTCGATCCGCCCCTCGCCGACCACCGCCGCGGCGTGGCGCGGATGGCACCAGGGCTCGGCGCGCCCCTCCCAGCGGACCGGCGCGACGCCGAGCGCCTCCAGCACCGCCTCCACCGCGGCCCGGGCGTCGTGGAGATCGACCGGCTCGCCGGAGGCCGCCCAGCCGGGCGGCGAGCGCCGCCCGAGGAGGAGGCCCGCCACCTCCCCGCGCTCCAGGACCGGCGCGTCGCCGCTCCCGGCGGAGGGCCCGAAGGCGCGGGCCAGCTCGTAGAGCCGCAGGTCGGTGACGTGCCGCCGGAGGTTCGTCGCCGCGTTCCGCAGCAGCGACGGGAGGAGCGAGCTGCGCAGCACCCCGAGCTCGGCGCTGATCGGGTTCCGGAGGGCCACCGGCCGGGCGCCGGGATCGACGGCCGCGTCCTCCGCCGGGGCGACGAAGCTGAAGTTGATCGCCTCGGCGAAGCCCGCCGCCTCGAGCGCGTCGCGGACGCGCGCGGCGGTGACCGACTCGGGCGTCGGCGCCGGCGTGTCGAGCCCCGGCCGCGGGAGGGTCTCGGGGATGGCGTCGTACCCGAGGGTGCGGACCACCTCCTCGACCAGGTCCTCCTCGATGGCCACGTCCTGGCGCCAGCTCGGCACCGCGAAGGTCGCCCCCTCCCCGTCCGCCCCCGCCGCGGAGAAGCCGAGGCCGCCGAGGATCCGGCGGATCTCGTCGCCGGGGACCGGCAGGCCGAGGAGCTCCTCGACGCGGGCCCAGCGCAGCCGGACCTCCGCCGGCCGGTGCGGGCGGGGGTGCGCCTCGACCACGCCCGGGCGGACCGCGCCGCCGGCGAGCTCCGCGATCAGCGCGGCGCAGCGGTCGAGCGCCGCGCCCACCATGCCGGGATCGGCGCCCCGCTCGAAGCGGTAGGAGGCCTCGGTCTTCAGGCCGTGGCGCTTCGAGGTGCGGCGCACGCCGGCGGGCTCGAACCAGGCCGACTCGACGAGGACCCGGCGGGTGCCGGCGGAGATCTCCGAGTCGCCGCCGCCCATGACCCCGGCGAGGGCGCTGCCCCGATCCCGGTCGGCGACGAGCAGATCGTCGGGGTCGAGCGCCCGGTCCTTGCCGTCGAGGGTGGTGAGCCGCTCGCCCGGGCGGGCCGCGCGCACGACGATCTCCGACCCGGCCACCCGGTCGAGGTCGAAGGCGTGGAGCGGGTGCCCGAGCTCGAGGAGGACGAGGTTGGTGGCGTCGACGACGTTGGAGATCGAGCGGACGCCGCAGGCCTCCAGCCGGCGGGCGAGCCAGGCCGGCGACGGCCCGACGCGGACCCCCTCGACGACCCGCGCCGCGTAGCGGTGGCAGCGCTCGGGCGCCTCGATCCGCACCCGCAGCGCCTCGGCCGCGGGGGCCCCCGCCTCCGCGATCGCCGCGGGCGGCGGCCGGAGCGCCACCCCGAGGAGGGCGGCCAGCTCGCGCGCCACGCCCAGGTGGGAGAGGGCGTCCGGCCGGTTCGGCGTGACGTTGACCTCCAGGATCGCGTCGTCGAGCCCGAGCGCCGCGGCGATGGAGGCGCCGGGGGCGAGCCCCGGATCGAGGAGGAGCAGGCCGCCCGCCTCGTCCGACAGCCCGAGCTCGCGCGCGGAGCAGAGCATGCCCGCCGACTCGACGCCGCGCAGCCGGGCGGCCTCGATCCGCTGGCCGCCGGGGAGGACGGCGCCCACGGTCGCGAGCGGCACCAGGTCCCCGACCCGGTAGTTGGTCGCGCCGCAGACCACCTGGAGCGGCTCGCCGCCGGCGTCCACCCGGGTGATCGACAGCCGGTCGGCCGCCGGGTGGCGCTCGGAGGCGACGATCCGGGCCACCACCACCCCGGCGAGCCCCTCCCCCCGCCGCGCCACCGCCTCCACCTCCAGCCCGACGGCGGTGAGCCGGCGCGCGACCTCCTCCACCGGCGGGAGGTCGAGGTACTCGGAGAGCCACTGGTAGGAGAGGCGCATGGCGGATCGGGCGCGCCCCTAGAACTGCTCGAGGAAGCGCAGGTCGTTCTCGAAGTAGAGCCGGAGGTCGTCGATGCCGTGGCGGAGCATGGCGAGCCGCTCGACCCCCATGCCGAAGGCGAAGCCGGTGACCCGCGCCGGGTCGAGCCCGCCGTTCGCCAGCACCCGCGGGTGGACCATCCCGGCCCCGAGCACCTCGAGCCAGCCGGTCTCCTTGCAGGTCCCGCAGCGGCGGCCGTCGCGCCGCCCGGTGCCGCCGCAGATCGAGCAGGAGACGTCGACCTCGGCCCCCGGCTCGACGAAGGGGAAGTAGCTCGGGCGGAAGCGGGTGCGGGTGCCGGGGCCGAAGAAGGCGCGCGCGAAGGCGGCCAGCGTCCCCTTCAGATCGGCGAAGGTGATCCCCTCGTCGACGCAGAGCCCCTCGACCTGGTGGAACATCGGCGAGTGGGTCTGGTCGTAGTCGGAGCGGTAGACGCGCCCGGGGCAGACGATCCGGATCGGCGGCCGGCCGCGCCCGAGCATCGCGCGGATCTGCACCGGCGAGGTGTGGGTCCGGAGCAGCACCGCGCCCTCGCGGGGGGCGCCCTGCAGCGAGGCGGCGTCGACGTAGAAGGTGTCCTGCATGTCGCGGGCCGGGTGGTCCGCGGGCATGTTGAGGGCCTCGAAGTTGTACCAGTCGAGCTCGACCTCCGGCCCGCTCGCGACCTCGTAGCCGAGCCGCCCGAAGATGGCGGCGATCTCCTCGGTGGCGCGGGTGATCGGGTGGCGGTGGCCCCGGGGCAGGAGGCGGCGGCCCGGCAGCGTCGGATCGACGGGGGCGCCCGAGAGCTCCGCCTCGAGCCGCGCCGCCTCGAGCCGGCCCCGCGCCGCATCCACCAGCGCCTCGATCTCGTCGCGCACCCGGTTGGCGACCTCGCCGACCCGGGGCCGCTCGGCGGGCGCGAGCGCGCCCATCCCCCGCAGCACCGCCGGGATCTCCCCCTTCTTCCCGAGGAAGCGGACCCGGAGGTCCTCGAGGGACCGCGGATCGGCGGCCGCGGCGACCTCGCCGCGCGCCGCCGCGGCGAGCGCCTCGAGCTGCGCCAGCAGGTCGGCCATCGCCGCCCGCCTAGGCCCGGGCGGCCTGGACGACGGCGGCGAAGTCGGCCGGCAGGGCGACCGCGAGGTCGGCCAGGATCTTCCGGTCGAGCGCCACGCCGGACCTCCGGAGCCCGGCCACCAGCTGCGAGTAGGTGGTGCCGTTCAGGCGGGCCGCCGCGTTGATGCGGACGATCCAGAGGGCGCGGAAGTCGCGCCGCTTCTGCCGCCGGTCGCGGGTGGCGTAGTCGAGGGCCCGCTCCACCGCCTGGTTCGCGCGGCGGTAGCAGTTCTTGCGCCGCCCCCGGAAGCCCTTGGCGAGCTTGAGGACGCGGTTGCGACGGCGGCGGGCCTTGAAACCCTTCTTGACGCGCATGTGCGGCTCCTAGGCCGGCGGGAGGCGGTCGGGCGACCGCGCTTCGTGGAGCCCCGCTCGGCGGCTGGCGTTCCCGTCCGCCCTACCGGGCGTAAGGGAAGCACTCCTTGATCTTCTTCCCGTCCATCGGCGCGAGGTGATCCGTGCCGCGCAGGTGGCGCTTCTGCTTCTTGGTCTTGCCGAAGGTGGCCAGGTGGCGCACCCCGGCGCGGCGGAACTTGACGGCCCCGCCCTTCTTCACCTGGAAGCGCTTCTTGGCGCCGCTGTTGGTCTTGAGCTTGGGCATCTCGTCCGTTCCTCTGTCTTCCCGGTTCGTCGCTTCGTCGCCGGGCCGCCAGGGCCCGGTCGGGGTGCTACTCGGCCACGGGCGATCCGCCCGCGCCGGCGCCCGCCTCCGGGACCGGCGCCGCCGCCGGCGCCGCCTCGGGCCG
>JAJXSQ010000227.1 GCA_021784495.1 Myxococcales bacterium
CGGACCGGAACGACGGGCGCGGCGACCCCCGGGGTGCTCGCACGGGATCCCTGGCGGATCTTCTTCCCCCTGGCGCTCGCCCTCGCCTGGGCCGGGGTCTTCCACTGGATCCCGTACGGCGCCGGCGCCACCGACGCCTACCGCGCGGTCTTCCACGCGACCGCCCAGATCGAGGGCTTCCTGACCGCGCTCGCCGCCGGCTTCCTCCTCACCTTCGTCCCCAGGCGGACCGGGCGGGCGCCGGCCTCCGCGGGGGGGATCGCGGTGATCGCCCTGGCGCTGGCCGGCGCGACCGGCGCCGCCTGGCTCGAGTGGTGGGCCGCCGGCCAGCTCGCCTGGCTCCTGGCGGTGGTCGCGCTCGGTCTCTTCGTCGCCCGGCGCCTCTGGAGCCCGGGGGTGGGCCGCCGCCTGCCGCCCGTCTTCCTCTGGGTGCCCGCGGGGCTGGCCGGGGGCGCCGCCGGGGCGCTCCTGGTCGCGGCGGCGGCGATCGCCGGGCCACGGGAGGCGCCGCTCGCCTGGCGGCTCGGCCGCGACGCCCTCTTCCAGGGGCTCTTCACCGCGCTCGTGGTCGGCGTCGGCGGCGCGATGCTCCCCACCCTCACCCGCGGCGAGCCGGCGCGCGAGGGGCGGGCGGGGGACGGCCCGCTGCGCGCGGTCCACCTCGCCGCCGCGGCGCTCTTCTTCGCCACCTTCGCCCTCGACGGCCTCGGCGCGGAGCGGACCGGCCTGGCTCTCCGGGGCGCGCTGGCCGGGGCGGCGCTCGTCGGCGAGGCCAGGCTCTGGCGGCCGGTCACCGCGCCCGGGCTTCACCGGTGGTTGATCTGGCTGGCCGCCTGGCTCGTGCCGGGAGGGCTCCTCGCCGCCGCGGCGCTCCCCGGGGTCCGGGCGGCGGCCCTCCACGTCCTCTTCGTCGGCGGCTTCGGCCTCCTCGCCCTCGCGGTCTCCCTCCACGTGGCGGTCTCCCACTCCGGCCGGCCGGGCCGGCTCGCCGGCCGGCCGTGGCAGGTCCAGGCGCTCGGCCTGCTCCTCCTCGCGGCCCTCGGCTTCCGGCTCCTCGCCGGGCTCGACGCCGGGCGCGTCCGGCCGTGGCTCCTCCTGGCGGCGGCGAGCTTCCTCCTCGCGACGCTCGCCTGGGGGGCGCTCGTGGTCCCGGCGCTCCGCGCCGCCGCGCCTCAGTCGTCGTCGCCCGGCCGGCGGACCAGCGAGGCGACGAGCCAGAGCCGGTCGCCCTGAGCGCGCTCCGCGCAGATCCAGATCCGGACGGGCTCGCTCCCGGCCGCGGTCGGGGTCCCGGCCTCCGGCCCCCAGATCCACTCGCGCGCCGCCGCGTCGCCCCCCGTCCGCGGCGCCCCGGGATCGCGGCCGAGCAGCGCCGCGGCGGTCCTCGCCGGATCGGCCGGCTCCCCGCCGACGACCTCCAGGAGCACGGCGCGCCCCTCGCCGTCGGTCTCGACGCGCGCCACCGCCTCCACCTCGCCCCCGCGCTCGAGGAGGAGGTCGGGATCGGAGAGGTCGAGGTTCAGGCGCCGCCGCCGCGCGGCGTCGAGGGCCGGGGGGCGCGCCGCGGTCCGCCAGCCGAGGGCGCGCAGCGCGTCGAGCGCCTCCCGCCGCGGGCGGGCGAGGACGGCGTCGACGGGGGGAAGCGGGAGGGTGGTCACGGCGCGGCTCCGCCGGCGGCCGGGGCCGCCTGCCAGGGGGAGGGGAGGATCGGGCCGCGCTCCCGGTCTCGGGCGACCCGCTGGAGCTCGATCTCCCCGACCAGCAGCGCCGGGGAGACGGTGGACACCGGGACGTAGCCGCTCTCGGCGCCGCAGTAGCCGTCGAAGACGCCCGGCGCCTCGCCGGTCGCGAGGATCCGCGCGACGCTCGAGAGCGGCGTCCCGACCAGCTCCACGCCGCGGACGAGCGTCTCCGCCCCGGTCGCGGCGTCGATCCGGTAGGCGAGGCGCGGCGTCCCGCGGAAGGCCTGGTACCCGAACGACCCGGTGTTGGTGTCGCCGCCGGAGACGTCGCGGATGACGAGCCCGAAGGGCTTCCCCTGGCGGCGCACCTCCTCGAGGAGGCGGCGGCGGAGCGCCGCCCGGTCGAGCGCGCGGGTGGAGCGGACGACGAGGTTCGCCATCCGCGCCGCCGGCCGGTGGGCGCCGTCGGAGCGGCCGTGGCCGTTCGAGTGCTCGAACGGGCGGACGGGCTTGCGGGACAGGAGGTAGCCGACGAGCCGCCCGCCGTCGACCAGCGGGGTCGGCCGCGCCGGGACCCCCTGGTCGTCGAAGGCGTAGTGGCCGGCGAGCGGGGTGCCGCCCACCTCGGCGAGGGTCGGGTCGTCCGACACCGAGATGAAGCCGGGGAGGATCGCCTGCCCGATCCGGCCGCGGTAGGTCTGGCCGTCGTCGTCGTCCTCGAGCCGCTCGCCCTCGAGCCGGTGCCCCACCGCCTCGTGGAAGAGCACGCCGGCCGCCTGCGGCTCGAGGATGGCCGGGCCGGTGTAGGGATCGATCGCCGGCGCCCGGCGCAGGGCCAGCAGCTCTCCCGCCACCGCGTCGGCCGCGGCGGCGAGGGCGTCCTCCGGGGGGAGGCCGGCCTCGGCCGGCGCGTAGAAGTCGCGGCCGTCCTCGAGGAGCTGGCCGTCGGGCGCCCGGGCGGAGGCCTGGAGGTGGACGGCGTAGAGCGCCTGCTCGGTGACCAGCCGCGTCCCCTCGCTCGTCGCCAGCCAGCGGACCCGGTGCTCGGCGGTCACCTCGAGGCGGGCGTCGAAGATCTCCGGCTCGCCCCGGAAGCGCGCGGTGATCGCGCGGACCGCCCCCGCCCACCGCGCGCGATCGAAGGGGAAGGGGACCGGCGCGTCGACGTGGCGGACCGGGGGCTCGCGCGAGAGGCTCGCCGCGCGGTCGGGGTCCACCGGGCGGGTGACGGCGCGGGAGCGGACCTCGAGGAAGGAGGCCAGGGCCCGCTTGTACCGCTCGTCGGTGAGCAGCCAGAGGGCGTTCCGGAGCGCCGCCAGGTCGCCGTCGAGCGGCGCCTCGCGCGGGGCCGACCAGGGCGCCGGCCCCGCCTCGAGGACGATCGCGCCGGCGCCGGCGGCCGAGGAGTCGAGCGCGTAGTCGCCCACCCGGACGTCGGCGGAGATCGTCCGGCGCCGGCCGGAGCGGTCCTCCATCACCGCGCCGTAGCGCCCGGCGACGCTCGCGCTCGCCACCTCGAGGAGCTGGTAGGCGACGAAGTAGGGCGGCTCGTAGGAGTCGAGCCGGAGCTGCGCGGCCGAGCGGTCCAGCTCCTGGCCCATGGCGTCGAGGGTCGCGACGCGCGGGTCGGAGGCGGCGAGGGCCAGCGCGAGGGCGACGAGCGGGAGCATCGTCTCCGTCGTACCACGGGGGCGAGCCCTGGGCGCGGCGCACCGTCGCAGGACCGCGCCGACGAACGCGGGCGCGCTAGACTCGCGGTACGTTGACCTCCCCGCGGACGTTCTCGCGCTACCAGCTCCTCGAGCTCATCGGCGACGGTGGGATGGCCGAGGTCTGGCGGGCGACCGCGACCGGGCCCCACGGGGTCCGCAAGGAGGTCGCGCTCAAGCTCGTCCGGGGAGAGGGCGGCGCCGACGGGCTCTTCGCGCGGATGCTGGTCGAGGAGGCCCGCCTCGCGGTGCGGCTCGGTGGCCCCCACGTGGTCCAGGTCCTCGAGCTGTGCGAGGAGGGGGGACGCTACGGGCTGGCGATGGAGCTGGTGCGCGGGCGGGACCTCGGCAAGGTCGTCGAGCGCTGCGCCCGCGAGGGGGTCCCCTTCGGGCTCGGCCGCGCGCTCGCCGTCGCCGCGGGGGTGGGGAAGGGGCTGGCCCACGCCCACCGGCTCGCGGTCGACGGTCGCCCGGTCGGCCTGGTCCACCGGGACGTCTCCCCGCACAACGTCCTCGTCTCCTTCGACGGGGACGTGAAGCTCGCGGACTTCGGGATCGCGCGCGCGGCGAACGTCGCCGGGCTGACCGAGCCGGGGACGGTGAAGGGGAAGCTGGCCTACATGGCGCCGGAGCAGGCGCGCGCCGGCCCGATCGACGGCCGCGCCGACCTCTTCGCGCTGGGAGTGATCCTCTGGGAGCTGCTCGCCGGGCAGCGGCTCTTCGCCCGGGACACCGAGGCGGCCACCCTGGCGGCGGTCCTCGGCGACCCGATCCCCGCCCCCTCGGGCTGGAACGCCGCGGTCCCGCCGGCGGTCGACGCGCTCGTCCTCGGGCTCCTGGAGCGCGACCCGGAGCGGCGCACCGCGAGCGCCGACGAGGCGGTGGCGGCGCTCGCCGCCGCGCTCCTCGGGATCCAGCGCACCGCGGCCGAGGTGGATCTCCGGGCGTTCATGCACCGGCTCTTCCCCGAGGGCGACGAGGCGCCGATCCCCCGCGAGGCCACCCTGGTGCGCCCCGTGGAGCCGGAGCCCTCGCGGACGCGGACCGCCCCCGCCGGGGTTGCGGGCCGGCGGCGGGTCCTCGCCGCGGCCGGGATCGCGGCCGCCGGGCTCCTGGCGGCGTGGCTCGGGCGGACGCGTCCTCCGCCGGCGCTTTCCCCGGCGCCCGCGGCGGCG
>JAJXSQ010000228.1 GCA_021784495.1 Myxococcales bacterium
GGGCGGCCGCCGCCGCCGCCGGGGAGGCGCGCTGGGCGGTGGTGACGGCGAGGATCACCGCCGCACGGTACCCGACCGCCGCGGCGGCCGCACCGGGGGGGAGGGCCGCCGCGCCCCTTGCGCCCGCCGCGCCGCGGGCCCGATACTCGGCCCCCCCTCCGCGGAGCCGCCATGACCCTGCCCGCCCTCCACGTCCACGATCCGGTCGCCCACCCCGGCTGCGGCAGCGACCTGGCCCCCGACGAGGTCCGGGCGATCGAGGCCGAGATCCGCGACCTGGCGCGCCGGCGCGACGCGGTCATCCTCGCGCACAACTACCAGCTCCCCGAGGTCCAGGCGGTCGCCGACCACGTGGGGGACTCGCTCCAGCTCGCCATCGCCGGCGCCCGGGTGACCCAGTCGACGATCGTCTTCTGCGGGGTCCACTTCATGGCCGAGTCGGCCAAGATCCTGGCGCCCGACAAGCGGGTGCTCCTCCCCAACCTCTCCGCCGGCTGCTCCCTCGCCGACTCCATCACCCCCGAGTCGCTCGAGGACTGGAAGGCGCGCTACCCGGACCACGCGGTGGTCACCTACGTCAACTCGAGCGCCGAGGTGAAGGCGCTGAGCGACGTCTGCTGCACCAGCGCGAACGCGGCCAGCGTGGTGCGCTCCCTGCCCCAGCGCCGGATCCTCTTCACCCCGGACCGGAACCTCGGCGCCTGGGTGAAGGCCAAGGTCCCGGAGAAGGAGGTGGTGGTCTACGACGGCTGCTGCCCGGTCCACGACGTCCTGCGGGGCGCGAGCGTCGACCGGGTGCGCGCGGCGCGGCCGGCGGCGGTGGTGATCGCCCACCCCGAGTGCCGCGCCGACGTGCTCGAGGTCGCCGACGAGATCTGCTCCACCACCGCCATGCTCGACGCGGTGGGGCGCCACCCGGAGGCGCGCACCTTCATCGTGGCCACCGAGCACGGCATCGTCCACCAGCTGCAGGCGCGCTGGCCGGACCGCGAGTTCGTCGTCGCCGACGGGTGCATCGGCTGCCGCATGCACTGCCCCTACATGAAGATGGTCGACCTGGTGATCCTGCGCGACGCGCTCCAGCGCGAGCAGCACGAGATCCGGGTGCCGGCCGACGTCGCCGCCGGCGCCCGCCGGGCGCTGGAGCGGATGATCGCCGTCCCGCGCGACGCCTGACCGGCGCCGCCTACCGGGCGGCCGGCGCGGCCGGGGGGCGGAGCTCGTCCACCAGCCGCCCGGCGCCGTAGATCTTCTCCAGGGCCTCGACGATGGCGGCGCTGTCGACGGCGACCGCTCGGTTCACCGCGGCGTCGAAGCCGAAGTCGCCGCCCAGCGACTGGATGTTGCCGTCGAAGATCAGGCCGACGATCTCCCGCCGCGCGTTCACCACCGGCGAGCCGGAGTTGCCGCCGATGATGTCGTTGGTGGTGCACAGGTCGAGGGGGGTGTCGAGCGCGAGCCGCGGCCGCGCGTCGAGCCAGCTCCGCGGCAGGGCGTAGGGGTCGCTCCCGGTGGCGCGGGCGAAGGCGCCGGCGAAGGTGGTGAACGGCGCCACGCGGCGACCGTCCTCCTCGTACCCCTTCACCGCGCCGTAGGAGAGGCGGGGGGTGAAGGTGGCGTCGGGGTAGGCGCTCGTCCCCTCGAGCTCGAAGTGGGCGCGGGCGATCAGCTCCTGGCCGCGGGTCAGGACCGGCTCGATCGTCTCGTCGAGCTGCCGCCGGACGGCCCGGGCCGCGGGGTCGATCCGGAGCGCGAGGGCGAGGAGCGGATCGGTGCGCGCCGCCTCGGCCACCGCCGCCGCGCCCCCCTGGTAGAGCGCCCGGCGGACCGCGGGATCGGCCAGTCGGGTCCCCTCCACCAGCGTCCGCGCGAGCGCCGCCGGCGACGCCGTCCCGAGCACCTCCCGCACGAACGGGTCGTCGGCGCCGAGCCGCTCGCGCAGGGTGGTGAGGGAGCGGGTGAGGAGGAAGATCTCGAACTCGGGGTGGATGGGCGCGGGGGAGAGGAGCCGCTGCTCGAGGGCCGGCAGCGCCGCGTCCGCGTACTCGCGGAGCCGCTCGCCGTTCGGCTTCGGCCGCTCGGCGCCGGCGCGCACCAGGGCGCGGGCGAAGCCGCCGAGGTCGCCGGCCAGGGGGCCGGGGCGCTCCTCCTCCTCGAGCCGCAGGTGGAGGCGGCGGAGCTCGGCGGTGGCGCGGGCGACGTCGTCGAAGGCGTGCAGGAACCGGGCGGCGCGGGCCGGATCGGCCGCCAGCCGGGCCCGGAAGGCCGCCTCGGCGGCCACCCTCGACGCGAAGAAGTCCCGGTCCTGGAGCGCCCGGATCCGCCCCAGGAGCGCCTTGACGCTGTTCTCCACGTAGAAGAGGGTCGCCTCGGAGTGGCGGGCCTGCTCGGCGCCGCGGTGGGCGTACTCGACGAGGGCCCCGCGGAGCTCGGTGAGCGCGAGGAGCCGCTCGAAGAGGACCACGTCCCGCTGGTACTCGAGCTGGGCGACGGTGAGCTGCCGGGAGGTGCCGCCGGGGTTGCCGGAGACGAAGGTGAGCTCCCCCTCCCGCGGGCCGCCCGGCGACCAGCGGAACCAGTGCTCGGTGGGGGCCGGCTTCCCGTCCCGGTAGACGCGGAGGAAGGCCACGTCGAGGTCGTACCGGGGGAAGTTGAAGTTGTCGGGGTCGCCGCCGAAGAAGGCGATGGCGAACTCGGGGGCGAAGACCAGCCGGACGTCCTGGTAGCGCCGGTAGCGGTAGAGGTCGTAGCGCCCCCCGCGGTAGAGGCTCACCACCTCGCAGCGCAGCTCCGGCGACGTCTGGCAGGCCGCCTCGATCGCCGCCCGGGTGGCGCGCTGGGCGGCGAAGAACGCGGCGCCGGCCTTGCCCTCGGTGGCCGCGTTCATCCGGGCGGTGACGTCGGCGATGGAGAGGAGCTGGTTCACCTCGAGCTCGGGGCAGCGCGCCTCCTCGGCGTCGCTCCGCGCCAGGAAGCCGTCGCGCACCCGGTCGTCGCGGCCGGTCGAGAGCTGCTCGATGCAGCGGTGCGCGCAGTGGTGGTTGGTCATCACCAGGCCGCGGGGGGAGACGAAGCTCGCCGAGCAGCCCTGGGCGAGGCGGGCGGAGGAGAGCTGGACCTCCTCGAGCCAGGCGGGGGTCGGCCCGAAGCCGTAGGCGGCGGCCACCCGGTCGGAGGGGAAGTGGTTGAAGGTCCACATCCCCTCGTCGGCGCGGGCGGGGAGCGCGGCGAGGAGCGCGAGCGCGAGGGCGGGGGCGCAGCGGCGGTCGAGGGGGCGGCGCATGGGGGCTCCGGGGCGGGCGAACCCCGACCCATACCACGGCCATCCGGGGCCGCCGCCGTCGGGGGGGGGGCCGGGACGACCCGGATCTCGCGGTGGAGGCGCCGCTGCGCTAGAAGGGAGCGATGAACCGGAACCGGCTCAAGCTCTGGCTCTACATGGTCCTCCTGCTCCTCGCCGGGGCGGCGAACCTGTTCCTGGCGACCAACGCCCTCGCCGGCAAGGAGATCGCCGACACCGACGCGCGCCTCCAGGTCGGGGTCGAGCAGCTGCGCGTCCGCGAGCGGCTGATCGCGCGCGAGGCGACCGCGGTCGCGGCGATCGCCGTCCGGAGCGGCCCCCTCCTCGAGGCGCTCTTCTCGGCGGCGCCGCGCCCGGCCCCGGCGCCCCGCGGCGTCGCCCGGCCCGCGAAGGCCCCCCCCGTCCACCCCCCGGCGGCGACGCAGGAGGGCGAGATCGACGCCGCCGCGCGCGCCGCGGTGGAGCAGGCCGCGGCGAGCGTCGGCGTCGACCTGCCCTCCGGCGCGTTCTGGAAGGCGGCCAGCCCGGAGTGGCTCGCCGCCCACCCGCCGGCCGACGGCCCGGATCGCGCGATCGCCGACTTCCTCCGCGACGGGGCGGCCGGCAACCCCCGGCGCGGCTACGCGAGCATCAACGGCGCCCTCTGGTACGGCGTCGCCTTCCAGGCCGGCGAGGGGGCGGCGCTGGCGCTCTTCCTGCCGCTCGACGCGCGCTGGGCCGAGCGGCTCCGGCGCGCCTCGGGGATCGACGTCACCGTCGACGCCGGGACGCCGCGCCTGGTGAGCACCGCCGGGGCCGACGCCGCGATCATCGCCCGGACCTCGCGCGCCGCGGGCGGCGTCCCGGTCGGCGTCGGGACGGTCCCCCTCGTCCAGATCGTGGAGCCGGTGCGGATGAAGCTCCCGCTCCTCTTCACCGGGGCGCCGGCGGCGCGGGCCCTCTCGGTGCCGCTCAGCGGCGTCCGGGAGGCGCGGGTCGTCCTCTCCGAGCCGACGATCGGCTTCGTCACCCCGCTCGCGCGCTACCAGTGGGCGGTGATGGCGGTCGGCGTCGGCCTCCTCGCGGTCGGGCTGCTCCTCGGCCTCCTGGTGAACACCGACGTGCTCCCCCAGGTCCCGTCCACGCTCGTCGCGGCGGCGACCCGGATCGAGCGCGGCGACTACTCGGCGCGGGCGCCGGAGTTCCTCGGCGCCCTCGGGACGCTCGCGGGGGCGCTCAACGGGGCGGCGGCGGCGGC
>JAJXSQ010000229.1 GCA_021784495.1 Myxococcales bacterium
CCGCCGCCGCCGGGGTGCCGGCCGACCGCGCCCCCTCGCTCGCCCTGGCGCTCGCCCTGGCCCTCCGCGGCCAGCAGGGGAGCCGCGCCGGCCGGCTCAACCTCCGGCGCGGCGCGCTCGCCTACGCCCGCGACCTGCAGCACCTCCGGGGGAAGATCGCGCGGCTCGCCGGGGCGGTGGCGCTCACCTTCCTGCTCGGCCTCGCCTCCAGCGGCGTGAAGCTCGCCGCGCTGGCGCGCGAGGAGCGGACGCTCGACCGCTCCCTCTGCGACGCGCAGCAGAAGGTGCTCGCCCGCTGCTACCCGAACTACGAGGAGGCGCTCTCCGCGCTCCACGGCCGGGGGCTCCCCGGGGCGGGGATCCCGCGCTCCTCGGCGGTCGACGCCCTGGCCGCGCTCTCCCGGCGGATGCCGGAGGGGCTCTCCTTCCGGTTCGACCGGGTGGACATCACCGACCGCAAGCTCCACCTGCAGGGGGTGACCGACGCCGCCGAGGGGGTCGACCGGCTGGTCACCGCGGTGCGGGGGGATCGCTGCTTCGCCGACGCGCGCTCCGGCGGCGCGCGCAAGCGGAGCAGCGACGGGAAGTTCGAGTTCTCCATCGACGCCGGGATCGCCTGCGGCGGACGCGGCGCCGGGGGGGAGTGACCGTGCTGGAGAGGTTCAAGCGGCTGCGCGCCGAGCTGGAGGCCCGCCTCTCCGCCCTGTCGGCGCGCGAGCGGGTGATGGTGCTCTCCGCCGGGGCGGCGGTGCTCGCCTTCGTCGGGTTCCTGGTGGTCCACGGCGTCCAGGGCGCGCTGCGCGCCCGCGAGGGGCGGATCGCCCAGAAGACGCGCGTCCTCCACCAGATCGGCGAGCTCGCCGAGGGCTACCGCCGCTTCCAGGCGGAGCGCGCGGCCCTCGAGGCGCGCCTCCGCGGTCCCCCCGTCCAGCTCATGAGCCTGGTCGCCAAGACCGGCGCCGCCCTCGGCGTCGAGGTGACCGATCTGCGCCCCACCGGCGCGCCCTCCGAGGCCGAGGGGGTGGTCGAGGAGAGCGTCGAGGTGAGCCTGGCCCGGATCGACCTGGGGACGCTCGCCCAGCTGCTCCAGGGGCTCGAGCGCGGCGCCGGGCTGGTGAAGGTCCGGAGGCTCCGGATCGCCACCCGGAGCGACGATCCCAAGCTGGTCGACGCGACCGTGGTGGTGGCCGCGTACCAGCTCAAGGGCTGAGCCGAGGACGGAGACCGACCGTGACCGATCGCTGGAACCGCTGGAGGCCGCGCCTCCTCCTCGGCGCCTTCTTCCTGCTCGCCTTCCTCCTCGCGCTCCGCGCGACCTTCCCCGCCGGGGCGGTGCGGCAGCGGCTCGCCGCCGAGGCGGCCGCCCGCGGCTGGAAGGTGGACGCCGGGGAGGTGGCGCCCGCCGGGCTGCTCGGGCTCTCCCTCCGCGACGTGACCGCCGGGCCGCGGGGGGGGCTCGCCGTCGCCGTCGACCGGATCGACGTGACGGTGCCGCTCTGGCCGCTCCTCACCGGCCACCGGCGCGTCGCCGTGGACGCCCGGCTCTGGGACGGGCGGGTCCGCGGGGCGGTGGACCTGGCCGGCGCCGCGCGGCGCGCCGAGGTGACGGTGGAGGGGGTGGACCTGGCGCGCGCGCTCCCGCTGCGCCAGGCCACCGGGATGGACGTCGCCGGGGTGCTCGCCGGCGAGGCCAGCCTGGAGCTCCCGGAGGCGCGCGGGGCGCTGCCCACCGGGACCATCTCGCTCACGGTGAAGGACGCGCGGCTGGGCGGCGGGCGGGTGGCCATCCCCGGCCTCGACGGGGGGATCGGCGTGCCCCCGATCGCCCTCGGCGAGCTCACCGCGCGGCTCGCGCTCGCCGCCGGCAAGGGGACGTTCGAGCGGCTGGGGCTGAGCGGCGGGGACGCCGAGGTGAACGCCGACGGCCTCTCGGTGGTCCTCCAGTCGCGGCTCGACGCCTCGCCCATCTTCG
Source organism: Myxococcales bacterium (assembly GCA_021784495.1). Lineage (GTDB taxonomy): Bacteria > Myxococcota > Myxococcia > Myxococcales > Anaeromyxobacteraceae > JADKCZ01. Next base: position 1,973 of record JAJXSQ010000229.1, read on the forward strand.
GCAAGCTCCGCCTCCGGCCGGGGGAGTCGCTCTCGGCGCGCCCCGAGGGGCGGGCGCTCCGCTCGCTCCTCGACGCCGCCCTGGCGACCACCCGCGCCGCCGACGGGAGCTTCGCCTTCCAGCTCTACGGGACGGTCGGCCGCCCCCTCGCCCGCCCCACGCGCGCCCGCTGAGCGCCCGCTGAGCGCCGGCGGCCGGCCGCGGCCCCGCGTCAGACCCGGAAGCGCCCGACCCGGTCGGCCAGCTCGCGGGCCCGCGCCCCGACCCGCTCGGCGATCCCGGAGAGGCCGTCCACCGCCGCGTCGTGGGCCCCGGCGCCGTGCGAGAGGGCGGCGAGCGCGTCGCGGACCCGGCGGGTGGCGGCGTTGTGCGCCTCCACCGCGCGGGTGATCTCCTGGATCATCCGCTCGAGCCGCGCCAGGCTCTCGGTCTGCCGGCGGCCGAGGCCCGCCTGATCCTCCAGGGCGCGCGAGACCTGCGCCGCGAGCGCGTTCACGCTGCGCGAGACGCTCCCCACCCCTGCCACGCTCCGGCCGACGAGCTGCACCGCCCCGGTCACCGAGCGCGAGCCGCTGGCCACCGACTCGACGAGCTGCGCCACCTCGCTGGAGGAGGCCGCGTGGGCCTCCACCGCGGCGCGGATCGATCCGGCCGTCTCCCGCGCCTGCGCGGTCGTCCGCTGGATCTGGCCGAGCGCCTCCAGCGAGTTGCGGGCGAGCTGGACCCCCTCGACGGCGAGGGCGTCGCCCCGGTCGATGAGGGCCGCGGTCGCCTCCACGTCCTCGCGCACGGCGTGGATGATGTCGCCGATCGACTTGGTCGAGCGGGCGATCTGCGCCGCCAGGTCCCGGATCTGGTCGGCGACCACGGCGAAGGCCTTGCCGTGCTCCCCCGCCTGCGAGGCGATGATCGAGGCGTTGAGCGAGAGGAGGTTGGTGCGCCCGGCCACCTCGGAGATGAAGTCGACGACCTGATCGATGTCGTCGGAGCGGCGCCCCAGGGCCGAGATCCGGCGGTGGGCGTCGGAGACGGCGGCCCGGAGGGTCTCGATGCCGTGGACCGTCTCCTCCACCACCCCGCCGGAGCGCTCGGCCATCTCCGCGACCAGGCCGGCGTTCGCCTCGCTCTCCCCGGCCGCCCGCTCCAGCGCGGCCACCGACGCCTTCACCGCCGAGAGGGTGCCGCCGGCGTGGCCCGCCAGGCTCTCGAGCTGGCCCAGCGTCGCCTCGGCCTCCCGGCCGGCCGCCGCGAGGTTCTCGACGTCGGCGAGGGCCGCGTCCATCGCCCGGTCGAGCTCGGCCCCCTTCTCCCGGACCTCCTCGAGCGCCGCCGCCATCTCGTTCACCGCACCGGTGGTGACCGACACGTAGTCGGAGAGCGCCCCGACCCCGCGCGAAACCTGGGCCACCGAGCCGTCCATCGCCTCGACCGCCCCCTGGACGGCCACGACCCCGGCGTGCTGCTCCAGGGCGCCGCGGCGCACCTGCTCGCCGATGGCCGCCGCCTCGCGGGCCCCGACGCTCACCCCGGCGCTCGCCGACTGGACGTCGCCGACCAGCACCTTGAGCCCGTCGGCCATCCGCCGGAAGTCGCCCGCCAGCCGCCCCATCTCGTCCTGCGAGACCGAGGGGGGGCTCACCGTCAGATCGCCGCTCGCGATCCGGTCGGCGACCCGCCCCAGGCTGCGGAGCGGCACGGTGATGGCGCGCGCCGCCATCCAGGCGAGGACCGCGACCGCCAGGTAGGCGATCAGCCCGGCGCCGAGGAGCGACCAGCCGTAGGCGGCCCGGCGCTCCACCAGCGGCGCGTCGGAGAGCCAGCTCACCAGGAGATCGCCGCCGGGCGCCGGCGTCGCGACCAGCCAGCCGTCGTCGAGCGCGGTGACGCCGGGCCCGCTCGCCGCCAGCTCGAAGGGCGGCGCCCCGCCGCCCTCGCGCTCCAGGATCGCGCCGGAGCGGCCGAGCAGGGCGGTGGGGGCCCCGGAGAGGAGCCAGACGCCCCGGGGGAGCGACGGCGCGCCCCGCGACGGCGCGGCGAGGACGCTCCGCTGGGCGCGCTCCGCCGACGCCACGTACTCCCGGTCGACGTCGGTCCGGTAGCGGACGTAGCCGCTGCCGGCGAGGAGGAGGAGGGCGATGCTGGTCAGCCCGAAGCCGACCGCGAGGATCTTGCCGCGCACCGTGCCGCGGGTCGGGACCTCGGCGATCGCCTCGAGCTGCTCGAGGAGCCGGGCGCCGGCCGACGCGCAGAGGGCGTAGACCGCCATCGCCGCGAGGATGATCGACGCGGCGCCGACGCCGGCGCCGGCGAGCCCGAGGTCGGCGAGCAGCCCGGCGCGGCGCAGGACGAGCCCGCGGCCGGCGACGAAGAGCGCGCCGAGCCCGATGGCGACGAGCGCCGCGAGGGGCGGCAGCCGGTGGGCGGCGAGCGCCGCCTCGACCGCCGCCTCGGGCGCCAGGCGGCCCGGGGCGCCGGCGGCGGCCCGGAGGGGCGCGGCGATGGTCCAGATCGCCGCGACCTGGAGCAGGGCGTAGGCCACGA
>JAJXSQ010000230.1 GCA_021784495.1 Myxococcales bacterium
GGCGGCTCCTGGCGGAGCGCGGGCTCTCGCCCGAGGCGCTCCCCGCATCCGAGCCGGCGCCCCGGCGGGAGGAGGCGCACGCCGCGGCCCCGCCGCGCCCCCCGGGCGACCGCGAGCGGCTCGTCCCGATGACCCCGCTGCGCCGGACGGTGGCGCGGCGGCTCCTCGAGGCGCAGGCGAGCGCCGCCATCCTCACCACCTTCAACGAGGCGGACATGACCCGGGTGCTCGCGCTCCGCGAGCGGCTCGGCCCGGCCTTCCAGGAGCGGCACGGGGTGAAGCTCGGCTTCGTCTCGCTCTTCGTCCGCGCGGCGGTCGAGGCGCTCCGCGCCTTCCCGGTGGTGAACGCCGAGGTGCGCGGGGACGCCATCCTCTACCGCGACCACTACGACGTCGGGGTGGCGGTGGGCGGCGGGAAGGGGCTGGTGGTGCCGGTGATCCGCGACGCCGACCGGCGCTCCCTCGCCGAGCTGGAGCTGGCGATCGCCGAGCTGGCGCGGAAGGCGCGGGAGGGGCGGATCCTGCCGGACGATCTCGCCGGCGGCACCTTCACCCTCTCCAACGGCGGGGTCTACGGCTCGCTCCTCTCCACGCCGATCCTGAACCCGCCGCAGTCCGGGATCCTCGGGCTCCACGCCATCCAGCGGCGGCCGGTGGCGCTGGAGGAGGACCGGATCGCCGTGCGGCCGATGATGTACCTCGCCCTCTCCTACGACCACCGGATCGTCGACGGCCGGGAGGCGGTCGGCTTCCTCCTGCGGGTGAAGGCGGGGATCGAGGACCCCGAGCGGCTCCTGCTCGAGGTCTGACGGCGCCGCCGCGCCCGCCGCCGGTCAGGCGAAGAGCAGCCCGCGGACCCCGTCGACCACCAGCCAGAGGGTGAGGGCGATCATGATCACCGTGGTGGTCCAGGCGATGGCGTTGAAGGTCCGGCCGTTCCGGAAGGCCCCCATGAGCTTCTCCTGGTTGATGAGGAGGAGCATGAAGATGAGGATGAACGGCAGGAGCATCCCGTTCAGCACCTGCGAGACGAGCATGATCTGGAAGAGCGGCAGGTGCGGGACGAGCACCACCGCCGCGCCGACGAGCACGATGCCGGTGTAGAGCCAGTAGAACTGCGGCGCCTCGCTCCACTTCCGGTCGATGCCCGACTCCCACCCGAACGCCTCGCAGACGTAGTAGGCGGTGGCGAGCGGGAGGATGGTGGCGGCGAAGAAGGAGGCGTTGAAGAGGCCGAAGGCGAAGAGCCAGGAGGCGTACCGGCCGGCGAGCGGGGCGAGCGCGGCCGCCGCCTGGTCGGCGGTGTCCACCTTCACCCCCGCCTTGAACAGGGTCGCGGCGCAGGCGACGATGATGAAGAAGGCGACCACGTCGGTGATGATGCAGCCGACGATGACGTCGAGGCGGGAGTGGGCGTAGTGCTCCGGCTTGATGCCCTTCTCCACCACCGCGCTCTGCAGGTAGAACTGCATCCACGGCGCGATGGTGGTGCCGATCACCCCGACCAGCATGGTCACGTAGCCGCCGTTCCACTCGAAGGTCGGCGTCACCGTGGCGCGCAGCACGACCGGCCAGTCGGGGTGCGAGAGGTAGGCGCTGATGGGGTAGGCGACGTAGAAGAGGCAGGCGACGAGGAAGACCTTCTCCACCGAGCGGTAGGTCCCCTTGAGGACGAGGAGCCAGACCGCCAGCGCCACCAGCGGCACCGTGATCCAGGTCGGCACCCCGAAGATCTCGAGGCTGGCGGCGGCGCCCGAGAACTCGGAGACGGTGTTGCCGACGTCGGCCACGAGGAGCGCCAGCATGATCCAGAAGGTGACCTTCACCCCGTAGCTCTCGCGGATCAGGTCGGCGAGCCCCTTGCCGGTCACCACCCCCATCCGCGCGCTCATCTCCTGGACCACGATGAGCGCCACGGTGATGGGGATGAGCGTCCAGAGGAGCTTCACCCCGTAGCTCGCGCCCGCCATGGAGTAGGTGGCGATGCCGCCGGCGTCGTTGTCCACGTTGGCGGTGATCAGCCCCGGCCCGACGACCGCCAGGAAGATGAGGACCGACCGCCAGAGGGCGGCGCGCCGGGCCTGGCCGGAGAGCGCCGGGGTCGTCTCAGCGGGCATCGAGCACCTCCGCCAGGATGTCGTCGACCGTGACCATCCCCTGGAGGACCCCGGCGGAGTCGACCACCGGGACCGACACCAGGTTGTACTTCGCCGCCGCGACGGCCACCTCGCGCAGCCCCTGCTCGACGTGGACGGTGGCCGGCGCGGGGCGCATGAGCGCCGCCAGGGTGACCGCCGGCTCGGAGAGGAGCAGGTCCCGGAGGGTCAGCTGGCCCAGCAGGCGCCGCCCCTCGTCGATCACGTAGAGCTCGTAGACGAGCGGCAGCTCGCCGGCCCGGCGCCGCAGCTCGGCGATGGCGTCGGCCACGGTCTGCGCCGGGCCGAGCTCGATCCGGTCGGGGGTCATGAGCCCGCCGGCCGAGTCGTGCGGGTAGGCGAGGAGCGCCTGGACCTCGCGCGCCTCCGGCCGCTCCATCGCCGCCAGCACCTCCTGGCGGGCGTCGCCGGCGAGCTCCGAGAGGGCGTCGGCCGCCTCGTCGGGGGCCATCTCCTCGAGGATGTCGGCCGCCTTCTCCGGCGGGACCTCGCCGAGGAGCGCCGCCGAGAGCTCGGGGCTCGCCTCCTCCAGCGCGTCCGCGGCCGTCCCCACGTCGAGGCGCGCGAAGAGGGCGGTCCGCTGGTCGCGCCCCAGGTCCTCCATGATCTCGGCGAGGTCGGCGGGGTGGAGGGTGGCGAGCGCCCGCTGCGCCACCTCGAGCCGGACGCGGCCCGGCGAGCGGTCGAGCGGCTGGACCAGCTTCCAGGAGACGAACTGGTCGTGCCGGAGGTAGGCCGCGCCGGGCCGGAGGGCGCGCACCAGCCGGTCGAGCGCCGGCTCCCAGCCCATCCGGCGGACCAGACCGCGCGGGCCGATGTCGACGTGGGCGAGCCGGAGCTGCCCCTTCACCTCGATGAAGTGCAGGTCGTTGACCCGGACGAGCTTCGCGTCGTGGACGTCGACGATCTGCCGGTCGAGGATCTCCTCGGCGAGCGGGAGCCGGTCGGCCGGCGGGCGCGCGGGGGGCGGCACCCCCGCGGCCCCGGCCTGGAGGGCGATCCGCCCGTCCCGCTGCTCGGCGGCGCTCCAGGGGAACAGCAGCCGGCCGCCGCGCCCCCGCACCACCAGGCCCTCGACCGGCGGGTAGGGCTCGCCGGTGGCGATCACCAGATCGGCCACCTTGCCGATCCGCTCGCCGCCCGCGTCCACCACCGTCCGCCCGAGGAGGCTGGAGAGGAAGACGAAGCGCGCGTCCCCCGCGAACTGGCTGCTGGCCGTCTCGGGCATGTCGACCTCGCGTGGAGCGTGACCTCGGTGGCGCGAGCGCCGGGGCTCCGGCGCGAGTCGGGCTTCTCTACGCGCCGGCCGCCGGGGTGTCAACGCGCCGGTGCGCGGCGCGCCGGCGGCGCCGCCCGGGCCGGATCCTCCGGCCAGGCGTGGCGGGGGTAGCGGCGGGAGAGCTCGCGCCGGAGGGCGGGGTAGTGGCGCCCCCAGAAGCCGGGGAGGTCGGCGGTGACCTGCACCGCGCGCTGGTTCGGCGCGAGCAGGTGGAGGGTGACCGGCTCGGCCCCCCCGCCGACCGACGGGCCGCGGGCCATCCCGAAGAAGTCCTGGAGCCGGCTGGCGATCCAGGGCGGCTGGCCGGCCCCGTACTCGACCCGGACCTGTCGCCCGCCGCCGAGCGCCACCCGCTCCGGCGCGAGCCGCTCGAGCTGGGCGCGGCCCCCCGGGGGGAGGCGGGCGAGGAGGGCGGCGACCAGATCCGCCTCGCGGAGCTCGGCGAAGCTCCGCCGCCCGGCGCAGAGCTCGCCGAGCGCCGACCGGAGCTCCTCCTCCGACGGGGGGGCGAGCCCGCTCGCCGGGGCGCAGCGCCCGGCGAGGGCCAGGCGGGCGAGGAGCCGGTCGATCGCCCCCTCGGGCGCGAAGGCGCGGACCCCCCGGGCCAGCGCCGCCTCGGCGAGCGCGGCCGCGACCTCCCCGGGGGGCGGGGCGGAGGCGCGGCTCGACTCCAGGACCAGGTCGCCGTAGCAGAGCTGCTCGACCGCCTCGACCCGCTCCGCCTCGCCGTTCCAGGAGATCTGGGTCCGGAAGGCGAGTCCCTCGGGGACGACGTCGAGGAGCAGCTCCCGGGTGACGCGCGAGGCGAGCCGGACCCGCGAGGAGGCCCGCCCCGGCGCTCCCCCCGGCGCGCGCCGATCTCCCCGTCGCTCCTCGGCGTCCACCGCCACCAGCAGCTCGTCCGACCGGACCACCGACGCCGGATCGAGGGTCGCGCTCCCGCCGCCGACCAGGACCACCTCCGCCGCGCCCGGCTCGCGCCGCCGCGCCACCCGGTCCGGGTAGGCGGCGAGGGTGGCCGCGAGGAGCGCCTCGTCGAGCGCGTCGCCCGCCGGCGCC
>JAJXSQ010000231.1 GCA_021784495.1 Myxococcales bacterium
GGCCGTCTCCTCCGGCGCGGCCCGCTGCACCTCGGCGACACCGTGCCGGGCGAGCGCCAGCGCCGGCCCCCGGCCGCTCGCCACCGCCGCCCGGGTCGAGAAGCCGAACCGGGCGGCCGCGGCCCGGGCCCGCCCCGCCAGGAGGAGCTCCGGCGCGCCGGTCGCCGCGCCGGGGAGCAGGTGAGCCGCCCCGGCGTCGAGCAGCAGCGCGTCGGGGGGGACCACCTCGATCGCCGGGACGAGCCCGAGGAGCGCCTCGGCCAGGGCGCGGAGGGCCGCCAGATCGGCCGCCGGGGCGTGCGGCGCGAGCCGGAGCCGGCCGCAGCCGGCGAGCGCGGCGGAGATCGGCTCCCCGGGCTGGATCCCGGCCCGCGCCGCGGCCGCGTCGCAGGCGATCACCCGCCCGCCCTCGACCACCGCCAGCGGCCCGGCCGGGGCCGGCTCCAGGGCGCGCGCGGCCCGCTCGATCGACAGCGCCGGCAGGTGGAGCGCGAGGATCCTCCGCGCGCGCGCCGTGCCGCCGTGGCCAGCGGGCTCACGCCGCATGGCTCGCCCCATCCGCGCCCGGGCGCCGCCCCCCGGGGCGAGCGATGATCTGTCCCGCCCGGGTCTCGATCGCGAGCCGGAGCGCCGCCGGCGGACGGAGCACCGCGCCCGGGAGCGACAGCCAGAGCCCGACCGTCCCGCCCTGCTCCGCCGCCGCCACCAGCCGCCGCAGCCCCACCTCGGCGCCGCGCGAGGGCGGCCCCTCCGGATCGTCCATCACCACCGCCGCGAAGGCGCCCGAGCCGAGGAGCGCCTCCGCCGCCCAGAGCCCCGCCCCGCCCCGCGCGCCGCCGGGGGGCCGGACGATCAGGAGCCGGTCGAGCTCCACCCCGAGCGCCGCCGCGGCCGGTGGATAGAGCTCACCGCGGACGTCGATCCAGGCCGCCAGCGCCCCTCGCTCCAGCCCGGCGAGGAGCGAGAGCGCGACGGCCGTCTTGCCGCTCGCCCGCCCCCCGCGCAGCTCGGAGATCGCGCCGCACGGGAAGCCTCCGGGCAGGAGGGCGTCGATCGCCGGGAGGCCGCACGGGATCGCCCCGCTGCGCCGCTCCGGCCGCCGCTCGAGGCGGCGGATCTCGCTGCGGAGCCGCGCGACGAGCTCGCGGCGATCTTCACCCGGTGGCATGGCGACGGTCCTCGACCCCGAACATACTGCTCGCGCGTTCAGGTATCAAGCCGCGCCGCGCCCCCCCCGCCTGCGCCGGCCCCCGGGCGGAAGACGCACGCGGGGCGGGAGCCAGCCACGGCCTCCCGCCCCGCGCCCCTCCCCTGCCGGGAGGGATGAGCCTCGCGCCGGCCTCTAGGCGCCGGCCGCCGGCCGCTTCTCCTGCTCGGCGATCTCCGCCCGGACCTTGTCCATGTCGAGCGCCCGCACCTGGCGGATCAGATCCTCGAGGGCGGCCTCCGGGAGCGCGCCCGGCTGCGAGAAGAGCAGCACCTTGTCCCGCAGGATCATGAGGGTCGGGATCGAGCGGATGTCGAAGGAGCCGGCCAGCTCCGGCTGGTCCTCGGTGTTCACCTTGCCGAAGGTGATGTCCGGGTTCTTCCCGGCCACCTTCTCGTAGGTCGGCCCGAAGACGCGGCAGGGGCCGCACCAGGGCGCCCACCAGTCGATGAGGACGATCCCGTCCTTCTCGACGTTCTGCTTGAAGTTCTGCCCGGTGATCTCGACGGTCGCGGTGGCCACGTGTGGAGGACCTCTGGGCGCCCGCCGTTCAATCGGCACCGGCGCCTCTCTCCCCGTCTGACCCCGGCGCCGCGGGAAGGATTCGCCGCCGCGGGCGCCGGCGCTACCGGGCGGCGAGGCTCGCGGTGGCGATCGGCTCCCCCGCGCGGCAGCGCGAGAGCGCCCCGAGCCCCTTCTTCGTGCAGGCGTCGACGCACTCGAAGCGCCCGTCGGCCCGCTCGGCGCCGGCGAACTCGACCTCGCAGCGCGCGATGCACGCGCGCGAGGTCGGGATGATCGCCGCCCGGCACTGGAACGAGGTCGCGGTCTCGCCGGCGAGCGGGACGATGGGCTCCCCGGCGCGTGCGATGGGCGCGGCGAGGGCCAGGGCGAGGGCGGCGGCGATCCGGAGCGTCATGGCGGTTCCTCCACGCCGGCGAGCCGACGTGGAGGGACGCTCCTGGAAGGAGCGTGCCGAAGTTGCCGGGCAGCCATTTCAGGCGCTTGCGCCCGGCACGGAGCGGTCCGGCGTGACCCCCCGCGCTGCGCGGACCCACTCGGCGCCATCCCTGCGCCCCGCCCCGCGCACCGGCGGGGGCCGACCGCCGCCGGAGGGGGCGGCCGCTACCGGAGCGGCGGGTACTTGTGGAGCTTCCGCTGGAGCGAGCGCCGGTGGATCCCGAGCCGGCGGGCCGCCTCGGAGATGTTGTTGTTGCAGTCGGTCAGGACCCGCTGGATGTGCTCCCACTCGGCCCGGGCGAGCGACGGGGTCTCCTGGCCGGACTTCCTGGCCGAGGTGTCGCGGCCGTTCAGCTCCGCCAGGATCTCGTCGGCGTCGGCCGGCTTCGGGAGGTACCCGATCGCCCCCTCCTTCACCGCCTCCACCGCCGTGGCGATGCTCCCGTAGCCGGTGAGCATCAGGACGCGCGTCGCGGGGTCGTGCTGCCGGAGCCCGCGGAGGAGCTCGATCCCGTTCATGCCCGGCATCTTCAGATCGAGCACCGCCATCTCCGGCGAGTCCCTCGCCGCCTCCCGGAGCGCCTCCTCGCCGCTCCCCGCGGTGCGGACCTCGTAGCCCCGGTCCCGCATGGCCTGGGCGAGCCGCTCGCGCAGCACCTCGTCGTCGTCCACCAGCAGGATGCTGGGGAGGCTCTCCTTCGTCACCTCGGTCGTCGTGCTCATGCGCTGCTCCCGTTCTCTCCGGCCCCCGCGGCCGGCAGGTCGATCCTCGCCTCGGTCCCGCCGCCGGAGCGCGCGACGATCCGGAGATCGCCACCGAGCTGCTCGACGAGCGTCCGGGTGAGGAAGAGGCCGAGCCCCATCCCCTCCCCCGGGACCTTGGTCGTGAAGAAGGGTTCCCCGACATGGGCCCGGACCTCGGCGGTCATGCCCTGGCCCCGGTCGAGCACGGCGGCGACGACGCGCCCGCCCCCCGCCGAGAGCCGGAGCTGCACCTGGAAGCCTGGACCGGAGGCCTGGAGCGCGTTCTTGAGCAGCCCGCGGAGCGCGTCGCCGAGCGCGCGCGGCGGCCCCCTGACCGCCTCCTGCTCGGCGCCCGGCGCGATCTCCACCGTGACCCGGTCGGCCGCCGGGAGGCCGTCGAGCGCCCCGGCGCCCCAGGCCGGGAGCGCGATCCGCTCGAGCGGCTCCCCGACCGGCGCCCCGGCGTGTCCGGACATCCGGTCGAGGATCGCGCGGCAGCGATTCACCTGGTCCCGCACCAGCCCGAGATCCCTCCGGACGTCGTCGCTCGCCTTCGGCAGCAGGCCCCGCTCCAGCTCCCGCACCACCACGGCGATGGTCGAGAGGGGCGTCGCGAGCTCGTGCGCGGTGCCGGCGGCCAGGGTGGCGAGCGAGGCGAGCCGCTCGCGGCGGAGCGCCAGGGCGCGGGCCTCCTGGAGCTCCGCCTCGCGGGCCGAGAGGGCGCGCACCACCCGGCGGACGAAGAAGACGACGAAGACGGACGCCATCGCGAAGGCGATCCACATCCCGCGCAGGTGCGCCTGGAGCATCGCCTCCGGCGACATCCGGAACCGCACGTGGTGGGCGGCCGAGGTGAGCGCCTCGTGGATGAAGAGGGAGCCGAACCCGCCGAGCGACGCCGCGGTGAGCGTCCAGGCCCAGAACCGCGGGAGGAGGACCGCCGCGAGCGCGACGTTGACCAGGTAGAGGGTCGAGAAGGGGTTGGAGGCCCCGCCGGTCAGGTCGAGCAGGATGGTGAGCACCACGGCGTCGCCGAGCATCACCAGGGCGATCGTGAGGTCGGTGATGCGCGCGCGCCGCGACCAGATCGCGAGGAGGCCGTTGGCGATCCCCTCGAGGGCGAGCAGGGTCAGGATCGACGGGATCGGGAGCACGACGTCGCCCAGGATCACCGACGCGATGACGGCGACGAACTGACCGAGGATGGCCCACCAGTGGAGCTGCACCAGCCAGGAGAGGTTGAGCCTCCCCCGCTCGATCGTTCGCGCCTCGTCCACCGCCGGCCCCAGGGCTCCCGCCGCCGGCCCGATCGACGCCGATCGCTCCGCCGATCCTCCGGACATCGATGTCGCAGTCACGATCATCACCCTTGCGAAACCGCACCCGAAGGTAGCACGCCGGGATCGGTGGGATCCGGGGGCGACCACGTGCCGCACGACGCGCCATCCCGACGCGCGCGCGCCCGCCGCCGTCCAGGCCGAGATCTCCTCCTGCGCGGCGCCACCCGGGCGCGCGCCGCCTCGCCGGTGGGCGCCACCCCGGCGCGCGCCGTCCCGCCGGTCGTCTCCTGCGCGCGCCACC
>JAJXSQ010000232.1 GCA_021784495.1 Myxococcales bacterium
GAACGGGAGCCGCCGCCCGGAGAGCCGGCTCGCGAGGTCGGCGAGCGCGCCGGCGCCGGCGAGGAGCGGCCCGGGGACGGCCACCACCCGCGGCCTCACCCCGAGCGCCGCCGCCGCCGCGCGCATGAGCCCCTCGACGCTCGTCCGCTCCTCGCTCGCCAGGAAGAAGGGCGCCCCGATCGCCTCCGGCCGCTCCGCCAGCAGGAGGAGCCCGGCGGCGCAGTCGTCGACGTCGATCCAGGAGAGCGGCCGGTCGCCGAGCCGCAGCGCCCAGCCGGCGCGCGCCAGCCGGAAGAAGAGCAGGTTCTCGCGGTCGCCCGCCCCCACGATCCGCGGCGGGCGCGCGACCGCCACCGGGAGCCGGTCCCGGTACTGGAAGGCGATCCGCTCCGCCTCCGCCTTCGACTCCCCGTACCACTCGGCGGGCCGGAGCGGCGCGTCCTCGTCGAGCCCGGTCGCCGAGGGGGGCGAGGCGGCGCGGGAGCCGGCCAGGACGAAGCGGCGGAGCGACGGCGCCCCGGCGGCGCAGGCCTCGAGGAGGAGCCGGGTCGCGCCGGCGTTCACCCGGAAGAACTCGTCCCGCTCCGCCGCCCGCCGCACGCCGGCCAGGTGGAAGACGACCTCGACGCCGCGGACCGCGGCGGCGAGCGCGGCCGGATCGAGGACGTCTCCCTGGAGCACCTCGACGCCCGTCCCCGCCAGCGCCGGCGCGGGGCGGCGGACGAGCGCGCGGACCCGGTCCCCGCGCGCGGCGAGCGCGGCGACGAGCGCCCTGCCGAGGAAGCCACCGGCGCCGGTCACGAGGGCGAGCATCGGCCGGAGCGAACCACGCGGCGTCGCCCGCTGGCAACCGCGGGCCGGCCCGGTGCCCCGGGAGGTCGCGCGCGGCCGCCCCGGGCGCGGGGTGGAGGCGCTGGCACCCCCGTCGCCCCCGGCGGTAGCATCGGACGCCCGGATGACGACCCTCCACCGCTCGACCTGCCCCCACGACTGCCCCGACGCCTGCGGCCTCCTCGCCGAGGTCGAGGAGGGCCGGGTGGTGGCGGTCCGGGGCGATCCGGACCACCCCTACTCGCGCGGCACCCTCTGCCCCAAGGTGAACCACTACGAGCGGACGGTGAACCACCCCGGCCGGCTCACCCACCCGCTCGTCCGCGCCGGACCGAAGGGGGAGGGGACCTTCCGCCGCGTCTCCTGGGAGGAGGCGATCGACCTCGTCGCCGGCCGCTGGCGCGCGATCGCGGCCGGGGCGGGCGCCGAGGCGATCCTCCCCTACTCCTACGCCGGGACCATGGGGCTCGTGCAGCGCAACGCCGGCCACGCGCTCTTCCACCGGCTGGGCGCCTCCCGGCTGGCGCGGACCATCTGCTCGCCGGCGAAGAGCGCCGGGTTCCAGGCGGTCCTCGGCGCCACGCCGGGGCCCGACCCGTCGCTCGTCGAGCGGGCGAGCCTGGTGGTCCTCTGGGGGGTGAACGCCGCGGCGACGAACGTCCACTTCCTCGGGCTCGTCAAGGCGGCCCGGCGGGCCGGCGCCCCGGTCTGGCTCCTCGACACCTACCGGACGGCGACCGCCGCGGCGGCCGACCGGGTCTTCCTCGTGCGCCCCGGCTCCGACGGCGCGCTCGCGCTCGGCCTCCTGCACCTCCTCGTCCGGGAGGGGCTCGCCGACGAGCGCTTCCTCGCCGCCGAGGCGCTCGGCTGGGAGGCGCTGAAGGAGCGGATCCTGCCGGACCACGGCCCGGCGCGGACCGAGGCGCTCACCGGGCTCGACGAGGCGGCCCAGCTCGACCTCGCCCGCGGGCTCGCGACCTCCCCGGCCCCCTTCCTCCGGATCGGCGAGGGGCTCTCCCGCTACGGCAACGGGTCGATGAACGTCCGGGCGATCGTCGCGCTCGCCGCCGCGGCCGGGGTGCTGGCCCGCCCCGGCGGCGCCTGCTACGGCGGCAGCACCACCGGCGACGCCTTCGACCTCGAGCGCTTCACCCGCCCCGACCTCCAGCCGCGCCCGACCCGGGTCGTCAACATGGTGCGGCTCGGCGAGGCGCTCACCACCCTCGACGACCCGCCGATCCGCGCGCTCTGCGTCTACGCGGCGAACCCGGCCGCCGCCGCCCCGGACCAGGGCGCGGTCCGCCGCGGGCTCGCGCGCGAGGACCTCTTCACGGTGGTCCACGAGCGGTTCGTGACCGACACCGCCCGCTTCGCCGACGTCCTCCTGCCGGCGACGGCCTCGCTCGAGCACCCCGACCTCTACCGGTCCTACGGCCACTACTTCGTGCAGCGCGCCCGCGCCGCCGCCGCGCCGCCGGGGGAGGCCCGCTCGAACTGGGACCTCTTCCGGGCGCTCGCCCGCGCCCTGGGGTTCGACGAGCCGCTCTTCGGCCTCACCACCGACCAGGTGATCGACCTGCTCCTCGAGGGGCCGTCGCCGTGGCGCGACCGGCTCGACCGCGCGGCGCTCGACGCCGGGCGCGCGGTCCCGCTCGCCGTCCCGCCGGGCCCGCGCTGGCGGACCCCCTCCGGCCGGATCGAGCTCCGGAACGACGCCCTCGCCGAGCCGCTCCCCCGGTGGCTCCCCTCCCACGCCGACGCCGGGGCGCACCCGCTCCGGCTCCAGACCGGCCCGTCCCTCTACTCGCTCAACTCGACCTTCACCGAGCGCGAGGACCTCGACCGTCCGCGCGGGCCGCTGCGGGTGCGCCTCTCGCCCGCCGACGCCGCCGCGCGCGGCCTCTCCAGCGGCGACCGGGCGGTGGCCTGGAACGAGCTCGGCGAGCTCCGGCTCCCGGTCGAGGTGACCGGCGACGTGCCGGCCGGGATCGCGGTCGTGGAGGGCGTCCACCCGGACCGCGCCGGGGAGCGCCCCGGGAACGTGAACCTCCTCACCTCCCGGCGGCTCACCGACGAGGCCGGGGGCTCGACCTTCTACGACAACCGGATCGACGTCCGGAGGGACGGGTGAGCGGCCTGCCGGGCTGGCCGGCCTCGCTGCAGGCGCTGCTCGACGCCCTGCCGACGCCGATCTTCTTCAAGGACGCGGCGGGGGTCTACACCGGCTGCAACCGCGCGTTCGAGCGCTACCTCGGGCTGCCGCGCGCGCGGATCGTCGGGGCGACGGTCCACGACGTGGCGCCCCGCGACCTGGCCGAGGTCTACCGCCGGGCGGACGAGGCGCTCCTCCGGCAGGGCGGGGAGCAGGTCTACGAGGCCCAGGTCGCCTGGGCCGACGGCTCCCGCCGCGACGTGATCTTCCGGAAGGCGGTGATCGCCGGCCCCGCGGGGGAGCCGCTGGGGATCGCCGGGACGATGTCCGACGTGACCGAGCAGCGGCGCGCCGAGGCCGCCGGGCGGGAGGGGCTCCGGCGGGCGGAGCGGAGCGAGGCCAACTTCCGGGCGATCGTCGAGGGGACCCCGAGCATCGTCTTCATCCACCGCGACGGCGTCGTGCTCTACGCCAACCCCGCGGCGGCGCGGCTGGTCGGCCTCCCCGCGGACCGGCTCGTCGGCCGCCAGCTCCTCGACTTCGCCCACCCCGACGACCGCGCGGCGCTCGGCCCCCGGCTGGCCGCGGTCGGCGCCGGGGGAGAGATCGTGCCCGCGGCGGAGGTCCGGGCCCTCGGGGCCGACGGCCGCGTGGTGCCGACCGAGTTCCTCTCCATCGAGGTCCAGCACGACGGCGGCCCGGCGCGCGTGGCGATCGGGCGCGATCTGACCGAGCGCAAGGAGGCCGAGGAGCGCCTCTCGAGGGCGCAGCGCCTCGGCGCCCTGGGGACGATGGCCGCGGGCGTGGCCCACGAGCTGAACAACCCGCTCGCCTTCGTCCTCTCGAACCTCGGGCACGCCGTCGATGAGCTCGGCCGGCTCGAGGGCGCGGTCGCGGAGCCGCGGGTCCGGGGGGCGCTCCAGGAGCTCGGCGGCGTGCTCGGGGAGGCGCGCGAGGGGGCGGACCGGCTGCGGGTGATCGTCCGCGATCTCCGGACGCTCTCCCGCGCCGACGACGCGACCCGGGCGCCGGTGGAGGTGGCGCGCGTCGTCGACTACGCCGCCGGCCTCGCCGCGAGCGCCCTCCGGTCGCGGGCGCGGCTCGTCCGGGAGATCGGCGTCGTCCCGCCGATCCTCGGGAACGAGGCGCGGCTCGGACAGCTCCTCCTGAACCTCCTGCTCAACGCCGCCCAGGCGACCCCCGAGGGGCCGGGGCCGGAGCGGACGGTGCGGGTGACGGCGCGGGGGGCGCCGGGCGGGCGGGTCCTCCTGGAGGTGAGCGACGAGGGGGCGGGGATGGCGCCCGAGGTCCGGGCCAGGATCTTCGAGCCCTTCTTCACCACCAAGCCGGTCGGATCGGGGACGGGGCTCGGGCTCTGGGTCTGCCACCAGATCGTCGAGGCGCACGGCGGCGAGATCGCGGTCGACTCGGAGGAGGGGCGCGGGACCGCGGTCCGGGTCTGGCTCCCGGCGGCGCCGGCCGTCCTCCCGCCGGC
>JAJXSQ010000233.1 GCA_021784495.1 Myxococcales bacterium
GCCGCGGGCCACCCCGGCGAGCCGCGCCGCCGGGGTCCCGGGCGGCACGCCGAGCGCGACCAGCGCCCAGAGCGGCCGGGCGCCCATGGCCGCCAGGTCGGAGAGGTTCACCGCCAGCGCCTTCCAGCCGACGTCGGCGGGGGGGAAGCGCCCGTCGAAGTGGACCCCTTCGGCGACCGCGTCGACGGTGGCGACCAGCTCCTCGCCGGGCGGCGGGCGGAGGACCGCGGCGTCGTCGCCGGGGCCGAGGACCACCCCCTCGCCGGCGACCGGCAGCGCGCGGACGAAGGCGGCGATCAGCGCGAACTCGCCGCGCGGCGGCCGGCCGCGGGCCACGCTCAGGCGCCGCCGACCGGCGCCGCCGGGAGGACCGGGGTGAGGGCCGGCTCGGAGCGGGGGCGGACCGGGATGACGACGCTGAAGGTCGAGCCCTGGCCCGGGGTGGAGGCGACGGTCACCTCGCCGCCGTGCGCCTCGGCGAAGCTCTTCACGATCGCCAGGCCGAGCCCGGCGCCGCCGTACTCGCGCGTGTTGGAGCCGTCGACCTGGTAGAAGACGTCGAAGACGCGCGAGAGGTGCTCGGCGGGGATCCCGATGCCGGTGTCCGAGACCCGCAGCGCCACCCGGTCGGCCGGGAGGGGCTCGGACCCGACGATCACCGCGCCGCCGGTCGGGGTGAACTTGACCGCGTTCGCGGCCAGGTTGAGGAGGCACTGGCGGAGCTTCTCGCGGTCGCCGACGACGCGGGGCGGGCCGTGCGGCTCGCAGGTGACGGTGACCCCCCGCTTCCTCGCCTGGGGGAGGACGGTCGCCACCGCGTCGCGGAGGAGCTGGCCGACGTCGACCTCCGCCATGACCAGCCGGACGCGGCCGGCCTCGATCTTCGAGACGTCGAGGATGGAGGTGATGAGCTGGAGGAGGTTCTCCCCCTTCTCCATGATGATCGCCAGGTACTCCCGCTGCTCGGCGGTGAGCGGGCCGCCCAGCCCCTCGAGCATCATCTCCGAGTACCCGATGACGCTGGTGAGCGGGGTGCGCAGCTCGTGGCTCATCGTGGCGATGAAGTTCGACTTGAGCCGGTCGAGCTCCTTCAGCTTGGCGAAGCTCGTCTCCAGCTGCCGGTTCTTGTCCTGGAGCTCCCGGTAGCTCTCCTGGACCGCCTCGATGTGGAGCCGCGCGGCGATCAGGTTCTTGTGGCCGCTGAAGACGAGGACGTCCACCAGCTCGAGGAAGTGGGCGAGGATCTTGGCCGCGGTCGCGGTCGGGACCCGGCGGATCTTCTGCTGGTAGCCGGCGGCGAGGGCGGCGTCGAAGTCCGGCGCGATCCCGGTGAGGCTCGCGGGGAGCCCGGGCGGCCCCTCCGGGACGAACGGACCGAAGACCACCCGGCCGGCTGCGTCGCCCTCGTAGAGGATCGGCTCCACCAGGTAGCGGCAGCCGGAGAAGCAGTCGAAGACCGTCGGCGTCGCCTGGTCGGCGACCGGATCGCTCTTCACCCGGCCGACGGTGGCGGCGCACTGCTCCCGGCCGCTCGCCTTGGTCCAGATGTAGCCGCAGAAGTCGGCGTTCCCGACCTTGACGTCGACCAGCCGGTTCCCCGCCTCGTCGAAGATCTTGAGGCCGATCCGGTAGAGCTCGGAGAAGGACTGGCAGACGTCGGTGAACGCGCGCAGGTCGAGGAGATCGCCGAGCGGCGGCCGCTGCTGCAGGAAGGACGGCGCGAGGGTCATCGCGCGGGCGCCTCCTCCGGGAGCCGGGTGCCGCGCAGGTCGATCTTCTCGAAGATCCGGCCGAGGAACTCCGCCTCGTCGAGCTTCCAGCGGGCGCCGAGGCCGAGCGATCGGTCGAGGTTCCGGTAGGTGAGGGAGAGGAGGGTCCAGAGCGTCTCCACCACCCCCTCGCCGCGGATGGCGACCGCCGGCACCACCGGCGGCTGGATCACCTTGCGGAGGTCGGCGAGCTCGTCGTCCCCGCGCACCTCCGGGAGGTCGCGCTTGTTGAGCTGGACGACGATGGGGAGGGTCCGGACGTCGAGGCCGTTCGCCTCGAGGTTCCGGAGCATGTTGTTCCAGTAGGCGAGGGTGGCGGCCGCCTCGGCGCGCCGGGCGTCGGCGACGAAGGCGATGGCGTCGGTCCCCTGGAGGACGATCCGCCGGGTCGACTCGTGGATCACCTGCCCGGGCACGGTGTAGAGCCGGAGCTTCACCTTCACCCCGGCCGCCGACCGGAACCAGACCGGCATCATGTCGAAGAAGAGGGTCCGGTCGTCCTTGGTGTCGAGCGTCATCAGGCGCCCGCGCAGCTCCGGGGCGATCTTCTGGTGGAGCGCCTGGAGGTTGGTCGTCTTCCCCGAGAGGGCGGGGCCGTAGTACACGACCTTCACGGCGAGCTCGCGCGCCTGCTGGTTGATCTGGACCATGAAGGGTTCCCGGGTCGGAGCATAGCCTCCGGGAGAGGGCCGATCCAGCCGCCGCCCGCGGCGTTGGTGCCGCGCCCGGGGCGCGCTAGGATGCCGGCACACCCGAACGTCGCCGGTCCGCCCCGCGGGCGCCGCGCGAGGAGCAGCGCAGCGCATGGATCGCCCGGGCCCGGCCGTCATCCAGGACCCGACCCTCGGGGACCTCCCGGAGCGCCTCCACTGGCTGCTCCGGCTCCGCTGGCTCATCGTCCCGGTCTTCGTCGCCGTGGACCTGGCCGACGACCTCCTCTCGCGCCGCCGCGCCCCCTGGTCGGTCCTGCTGATCGGGGGCTTCCTCCTCGCCGCGAACGGGGTCTACGGCCTCCTCCTCGCGCGGGCGCGCAGCCCCCGCGCGCTCCTCCTCTGGACGCGCTTCGAGTCGATGCTGGTGGTGGCGGTGCCGGTCGCGGTCCTGGTCATCCACGGGGAGCCGGGGAGCGCGCTGCGCTACGGCGTGCTGGTCGGGGTGGTCGGCGCGGCGGTGGTCCTGCCGCGGAGCGGCGAGGTCGCGGTGGTCGGGGTGTGGGCGGTGGTGGCGCTCGTCCTCGGCGACGCCATCGCCCTCGGCTTCGACCCGGCCCGCATCGACCAGCGGGTGGTGGCGCGCTGGGCCTGGGACACCGGGATCGTCGTCACCGTCGCCATCATCGCCGGCTACCTCCACGCCACCCGGGAGTGGGCCACCGAGCGGCTCCGCGCCGCCGCCGACGGGCTGGAGCGCGGCCGCGCCGAGTGGGAGGCGACCTTCGACTCGGTCGAGGAGCTGGTCTTCGTCGCCGACCGCGACGGCCGGGTGGCGCGGGTGAACCGCGCCTTCGCGAAGCTCCTCGGCGCCCGCCCCCACGAGCTCGCCGGCCGGCGGATCGCCGAGATCCTCGCCGGCCACCCCGACCGCTGGTGGTCGGTCCCCGGCGACGGCATCGTGGAGATCGAGGACGACGCCTTCGACACCGTCTTCGAGGTGACCAGCACCCGGCTCGGCGACCGGGTGGTCCGGGTCGCGCGCGACGTCGGGGAGCAGCGCCGCCTCTTCGCGCGGCTGGTGCAGGCCGACAAGCTGGCGGCGGTGGGGGTCCTCGCCTCGGGCGTGGCCCACGAGATCAACAACCCGACCGCCTTCGTCACCTCGAACCTCACCGAGCTCCGGCGCTACGTCGCCGCGCTCGACGGCGCGGTGGGGGAGCTCGCCGGGCTCGCCGGCGGCGGCGAGGAGGCCCGGACGGCGGCGCTCCTCGGCCGGCCGGAGCTCGCCTTCGCCCGCCGCGAGGCGGCCGTGGCGATCGACGAGAGCCTCCAGGGGATGGAGCGGATCCGGCAGATCGTGAGCAACCTCCGCTCGCTCGCCCGGCGGGACCAGATGGGCGAGCCGGCGGGGCCGGTCGAGCTCGGCGAGGTCGTCCAGGCGGTGGTCCACACCGCCGCCTCCGACCTGCGCAGCGCCGGCGGGCGCGTCGACCTCGAGGGGCCGCTCTGGGTGAGCGGCCACCGCGCGGAGCTGGTCGACGTGCTCCTGAACCTCGTGGTGAACGCCATCCAGGCCCGGGACGAGGCGCGCCCGAACCAGGTCTCGATCGCCCTGGCCCGCGAGGGCGCCCATGCGGTCCTCCGGATCGCCGACACCGGGCGCGGGATCTCCTCGGGCCACCTGAAGCGGCTCTTCGAGCCCTTCTTCACCACCAAGGCCCCGGGGGAGGGGACCGGCCTCGGCCTCAGCCTGGCGCGCAAGATCGTGCTGGCCCACGGCGGCGCCATCGACGTCTCCAGCGAGCTCGGGGTCGGCACCACCTTCACCGTCCGGCTGCCGGCGATCGACCGCGACGCGCGGGGGCGCTGGTCCGGCGCCGGGGCCGCCCCCGAGGCCGCGGACGGCGCCGCCCCTCAGAAGAGGGCGTAGAGGGTCGCGAGGGTGTCGACGCCGTTCGGGGTCGCGGCGCTGGCCAGGCCGGTGGCGTCGAGCCCGAGGCGGCCCATCGCCGTCAGCCGCAGCCCGAGCCGGTCGCCCAGCGGCGCGTCGAG
>JAJXSQ010000234.1 GCA_021784495.1 Myxococcales bacterium
GCCCCCGCGCCGGAGCCAGCGACGAGCGCGCCCCCGGCCGCCGCGGCGGACGGGCCGATCGCGCCGCCGCCGCCCGCCGGGCCGGAGGTGCGCCCCTGGGTCATCGCGCCCTCCGCCGAGCCGGCGCTCACCCCGGAGCAGCTCCTCGGGCTGCTCCGGCGCCGGGTGCGCTACCTCTTCGTCCTCTACCAGGAGAACCGGTCCTTCGACTCGCTCTTCGGGACCTTCCCCGGCGCCGACGGGCTCCACGCCCGGCCCCCCGCCGAGACCCCCGGGTTCGACCAGCCCTTCCTCGACGCCGCGGGGAGGCCCGCCGTCCTCCACCCGTTCCGGATCGGCCCCGCCGAGTGCGCCGCCGACACCGGCGACGTCGATCACTCGCACGCCGGGATCGTCGCCAAGATGGACGTCGTCGGCGACCGCGCCCGGATGGACCGCTTCGCCCTCGCCGAGCTCGGGCGCCGGTCCCCGGGGAGTCCCCCCACCCTCGCCGCCCGGCAGCTCGCGGAGCTGACGATGGCCCACCTCGACTGCGACACCGTCCCGCTCCTCTGGCGCCTCGCCGACCGCTTCGTCCTGTTCGATCGGATCTTCCAGCAGATGACCGGCCCCTCGACGCCGGGGAACCTCTCGATCATCGCCGCCCAGTCGGGCCTCACCCAGCTGGCCCACCACCCGGAGCAGGCCCCCCGCGCCCCGGGCGATCCGGGGGTCCCGGTGCTCGACGATCACCTCCCCCGGGCCGGCTCCGCGCTCGACCGCTCCCCCCACCCCCTGCCGGTCAACCCGCGCGACCGGGCCGGCCCCCGCGCCGAGCACCCGCAGCTCGACCAGACCTACGCGACGCTCCCGCTCACCCTCGCCGGCCGCGACGCCGCCCGCCAGGTCGGGGAGGATCCGGAGGCCGACGAGGACCTCGCCGACCTGCGCGCCGACCTGCCGGCCATCGTCGCCACCGGGCGCGCGCCGATCGGCTGGCGCTGGTACCAGGAGGGGTTCGACCGCGAGGCGAGCGACCCGGGCGACGACGACGGCCCGACCGACGCCGCCGGCCTCCACGCCTCCTACGTGACCCACCACGACGGCCCCCAGTACTTCGGCTACATCGCCCACAGCCCGGCGCTGGCGGGGAACCTCCGCGGGCTGGGAGACCTCTTCTCCGACCTCGCGCGAGGCGCGCTGCCGCCCGGCGGAGGGCTCTTCTACGTGAAGGGCGGCTACCGGAACGTCGCCGGCCAGCGCCCCGCCTGCCCCGACCCGGCCGTGCGCCGGGACTTCCTCGGCGACGACGACCACCCCGGCTACTCCGACGCGCAGATCAGCGAGGCGCTCGTGGCGCGCGCCATCGCCGCCATCGCCCGGAGCCGGTACTGGAGCGAGAGCGCGATCGTCGTCACCTGGGACGACTCGGACGGGCTCTACGATCACGTCCCCCCGCCCATCCGGCGACGGTCGGACGACGGCGCGGTGCTCGGCGACGGCCCGCGCGTGCCGCTCCTGCTCGTCTCCCCCTACGCCCGCGTCCACGCGATCCTCCACGACCAGGGGAACCACGCCTCGGTGGTGAAGCTCGCGGACCGCCTCTTCGACCTCCCCCCGCTGGCGACCCTCCCGGACGAGCTGCGCGGCCGGCGCGAGGGGGAGGCGCGGTTCCACCAGCCGGACATGGGGCCGGACGACGCGCTCACCCGCGACGTCACCGACCTCCTCCCGGGCTTCGATCCGGCCCGGCTCGCCGGGCTCGCGCCGCCCCTCCCGCCGACCTACGCCGCCGCCCCGGACGCCTGGGTCGAGCGGCTGCCGGGGGAGACCGGCCTCGGGTGCCGGGAGATCGGCGTCACCCCCGTCGACGTCGGGCGCGGGCTCCCCCTCGAGCCTCCAGCCGACTTCGATCCCCGCCCGAGGTACCGGGCCGCCGCCCCCGCCGCCCTCCCCGCTCGCGAGGCGGCTCAGCCGGCCCGGTAGAGCCCCCGCTCCGCGAGGAGGCGCTCCACCCGGGCGGCGACGAGGCCGCTCACCCCCTCGCCCCGCGCGAGCCGCTCGCGGATCACCGTGGAGGAGACGTTCGGCAGCGCCGGTCCGACGCCCCCGGGGTGACCCTCGCGCGCCAGCACGATCACCCGCGCCAGCTCGGTCACTCGCTCCCAGCGCTGCCAGCGCGGGGTCTCGGGCAGGAGGTCGGCGCCGATCGCGAGGGCGAAGCGCCGGCCGGGGTGGCGCGCCGCGAGGTGCTCGAGCGTCCGCCAGGTGCGGCCGCAGTCGGGGTCGCCCGCCAGCTCCTCCTCGGCGCGGCAGACGTGGACGCCGCGGAGCGCGGCGGTGGTCAGCTCGCACATCCGCACCCGGTCCTCGAAGGGGGCGAGCGCCTTGCCGAACGGGTGGCGGAAGCTCGGCAGGAGCCAGACCTCCGACACCCCCTGCGTGGCGAGCAGCCACCAGGCGGCCATGGCGTGGCCGACGTGGGGCGGGTTGAAGGAGCCCCCGAGGAGGGCGATCTCCGGCCGGTCCGCCATCGCCTAGGGATCGTACAGGAGGTGGGGCGCCCGGCGCCGCGCGAAGGCGCGCTCCTCGGCGGGGAGCGGGCGCGCCAGCTCGCGGAGCCCGGCGCCGGCCGAGATCGCCTCCCGCTCGCGGGCCGAGCCGCAGAGCAGGTCGAAGGCCGGGACCCCGTCCACGAACTCGTAGCGCTCCGTCCGCCACCCGAACCGGGCCGGGTCCTGGGCGCGCGCCGCGGCCACGCAGGCGAGGCCGGTCCGGAACGGGCGGAAGGCCTCGGGGTCGTGGACGTGGATCTCGACGCCGCCGCAGCGGACGCCGGCGTGCTTGTCCCAGCCCGGGGTGAAGGTCGCGGGGCGGAAGCGGGCGCCGGGGAGGCGCGCGGCCGACAGGTCGGCGGCGAGCCGATCGGCGTCGAGCCACGGGGCGCCGAGGAGCTCGAACGGCCGGGTCGTGCCCCGCCCCTCGGAGAGGTTGGTCCCCTCCAGGAGGCAGAGCCCCGGGTAGACGAGCGCCGTCTCGGGCGTCGGCATGTTGGGGGACGGCAGGATCCAGGGGAGGCCGGTGTCGCGGTACCGGTCGCGGCGGCGCCACCCCTCGCAGGGCACCACCTCCAGCTCCACGTCGATCCGCCGCTCGGCGCGGAAGAGTCGCGCCAGCTCGCCGACCGTCATCCCGTGGCGAGGCGCGAGGTCGTGGAGCCCGCAGAAGCTCTCGAAGCCGGGCCGGAGCGGCGGCCCCTCCACCGCCAGGCCGCCGATCGGGTTGGGCCGATCGAGCACCACGAAGGCGACCCGGGCGCGGGCCGCCGCCTCCATGCAGAGGAGCATCGTCGCCTGGTAGGTGTAGTAGCGGGCGCCGACGTCCTGGACGTCGAAGCAGAGCGCGTCGAGCCCCGCGAGCCGCTCCGCGGGGGGCGCGAGCGAGGCGGCCGACGCCCCGTAGAGCGAGTGGACCGGGAGCCCCGTCCGCCGGTCCCGCTCGTCGGCGACCGCCGCCATGTAGGGCGCGTCGCCGCGGACGCCGTGCTCCGGCCCGAAGAGGGCGGCGAGCTCCACGCCCGGGAGCGCGTGGAGCAGGTCCGCGGCGTGGCGGAGCCGGGCGTCGACCGCGGTCGGGTTGCAGACCAGCCCGACCCGGCGGCCGCGGAGCGACCCGCCGCGCCGCTCCAGGAGGAGCTCGAGCCCGCTCCGGACCGGCCGCCTACCGCGGCGGCCGGAGCGCGAAGCGGAACGAGTAGCGGCCGGGCTTGTCCGTCGGGTAGGCGGCATCCCTGAGGTTCCAGTAGGCGCAGGCGAGCACGTCGGGATCGTGGACCGAATCGGCGATCACCTCGACGACCGAGCCGCGGCCGGTGGCGTCGACCGTGACCCGGAGCGCCAGGTTCCCGCCGAGCCGCGGCAGCTCGCCGAGGCGCTGGCGGTAGGTCTGCTCGATGAGCGCGCCGACCGCGCGCTCGAGGCCGGCCGCGTCGGCCCGCGCGGTCGGCTCGATGTGGAGCCGGCGCTCCAGCGCCGCCCGGTCGGCGCTGGCGGCGTCGCCCGCCTCCCGCAGCACCCCGACCGCCTCCTGCGTCTGGCCCTCCGCGACCAGCAGCCGGCCGAGCTCGAGCGAGGCCCGGCGGTCGCGCGGGTCCTTGGCGAGCACCCGGCGGAGCGCCTGCGAGGCCCCCGGCCGATCCCCCGCCGCGCTCCGGAGGGCGGCGATCCGCCTCCACTCCTCGACGCCCGGATCGAGCTGGGCGAGGTGCTCCAGGGCCCGCTGCTCCGTCGGCGCGTCCCCCGCGGCGCGCGCCGCGGAGGCGAGCGACAGGAGCCCCTCCGGATCCTCCCCGAGCTCGACCGCGGCGCGCCACTGGTCGCGGGCGCCGGCCGCGTCGCCCTTGGCCTCGAGGAGGCGGGCGAGCGCGACCCGCGCCGGGCGGTCGCGCGGGCTCGCGGCGACGAGCTCCCGCGCGTAGGCCAG
>JAJXSQ010000235.1 GCA_021784495.1 Myxococcales bacterium
CGGGCGGGGCGGGGTCGGGCTCCCGCAGCCGGCGAGGGCGGCGAGCGCCGCGGCGAGCAGGGGACCGCGCGGGGGCGTGCGTGGGGAGCGGGTCACCGGGCTCCTCCCGCGGGGCGCGCCGGCGCCGCCTTCTGGTCCACGAACATGAAGGTGGTGACCAGGAACTTGGCGTTCACGACCACCTTCCCCTTCACCTCGCGCGGCTGGTCGAAGGCGAGGTCGCTCACGTTGACGATCCGGCGGAGCCGCCCGAGGGCGTCGAAGAAGGTCGCGATCTCGTGGAAGTTGCCGGTGACCGTCATGGGGATCGGGATCCGGGCGTAGAAGCCCTCGGTCTTCTCCGGCTGCGGCTCGATGGTGTTGATCTCCAGGCCGGCCTTCTGGGCCCGGTCCTGGAAGAGCTGGAGCAGCTCGTCCACGTCCTTCTGGGCGGGGAGCTCGGCCAGCGCCTGGTCGAGCCGCTGCTCGAGCAGCTCCTTCTCCCGCCGGAAGCGGTTCAGGTCGTTGGCGATCGCCGTCTTCTCGATGTAGTCCCGGTCGAGCTGCTCCTGCTCCCGCCCGGCCCGGGTGATCCCGGTCTCCAGGTCCGAGATGGACGGGCCGTACGGGATCCCGACCACGAAGTAGTCGAGGGCGGTCATCAACACCAGCGCGGCGGCGACGGCGCCGAGCCTGGTCCCGAGGGGCGCCCGGGCGATCCGCTCGATCAGCTTCTCCATGGCGCTAGCCCCTCGCCCCGGGCGGCCGGGCCGGCGCGCCGGGCGCGGCGCCCCCGGCGGGCGGCTCGGGGACGTAGTGGTCGGCGGCGTCGATCTCGAAGTCGACCAGCCGCTCGCCGGTCTTGGCGACGGCGGCGGCGGTCTTCTTCAGCTCGACCCGCGAGAAGTAGGGGGAGCCCTTGAGCGCCGCCATGAAGGCCGAGACGTCGTCGATGGTGACCGCCGTCCCGGTGAAGGCGATGGCGCCGCCCCGCTCGTCGAGCTTGGTGAGCCAGAGCTGGCGGGGGGTGATGGTGGCCAGGGCGTCGAGCATCCGGACCGGGCCGCTCCGGCCGGCCTGGAGCTTCCGGAGCACCTCCAGCTTCTGCTGGAGCTCGGCCTGCGACGCCTTGATGTCGCGCACCTCGCCGATGATCCGCTCGAGGTTGGCGATCTCGGCCCGGGTCCGGGCGAGCCGGGCGCGACGCCGCTCCAGCTCCCCCGCCCGCGCGTGGGACCAGCCCCAGTTGGCGAGGAGGCCGAGGACCAGGGCGGCGGCCAGCAGGGCGACCTGCTGGCGCCCCGCCTCCTTCTTCTTCGAGACCCTGACCGGGAGGAGGTTGATCCGGACCATGTTCACTTGTCCCCGGCGCGGCGGAGCGCCAGCCCGACGGCGACGGCGGCGCCGGGGGCGGCGGCGAGGATGACGGCCGGGTCGAACCGGCGGTCGTCCACCTCGATCGCCTTGAAGGGGTTCAGGATCTCGACCGGGACGGCGGCGCGCGCCTCGATCACCTTGAAGAGCGCCGGGATCCGGGCCGTCCCGCCGGAGAGGAAGATCCGGCCGACGCGGCCGTCGGCGGCGGTGGTGGCGTAGAAGTCGAGCGAGCGCTGGATCTCCCCGGCGAGCTGCTCGGCCACCCCCTGGATGATCCGCTCCACCTCCTGCGGGACGACGGCGTCGGTCTCCCCCTCCCGGCCACCGACCTTGAGCGCCTCGGCCTCGGCGTAGGAGACGTTGAGCTGCTTCTGGATCTCGTCGGTGAAGGCGTTGCCGCCCATGGTGACGTCGCGGGTGAAGCTGGTCGCGCCGCGGGAGAGGACGTTCAGGTTGGTGACCGCCGCCCCGACGTTCACCAGCACCACCGTGTCGGCGGGCGAGCTCTCGTAGTTCGCCTCGTAGGCGTTCTGGACGGCGAAGGCGTCCACGTCGACGACCGTCGCGGTCAGGCCGGCCTCGGCGCAGACCGCGGTGTAGTCGTTGATCATCTCCTTCTTGGCGGCCACCAGGAGGACGTCCATCTGGCCGGCCGCGTCCCCCTCCGGCGTCAGGATCTGGGCGTCGACGTTCACCTCCCGGATGTCGAAGGGGATGTGCTGCTCCGCCTCGAACTGGATCGACTCGTCGAGCTCCTCCTGCGTCTGGCGCGGGACCGAGATCTTCTTGATGATCACCGAGTGGCCCCGGACGCCGATGGCCACCTCCCGGACGCGGACCTTCTGCTCGGCCACCAGGCCGCGGATCGCGGCGACGATGGCCGAGGAGTTCATGAGGGCGCCCTCGACCACCGTCTCCGGGGGGAGGGGCGCGGCGCCGTAGGCCTGGAGGGCGTAGCCCCCCTTCCGCTCCCTGAGCTGGACGAGCTTCACGCCGGAGGAGCCGATGTCCAGGCCGACGGCGAGCTTGTTCCTGGCCATGGGGTTCACGCTACGCGATCATTCCGGAGCGGATCAAGAAAGCGGCCGCCGCCGATATCGCCGGCGACGGCGGCGCCGGGCGGGCGCCTCGGCGCTCAGCCCTCGATCCCGTACTCCCGGATCTTGTAGAGGAGCGCCCGGTAGGAGAGCTCGAGCAGCTCGGCGGCGCGGGTCCGGTTCCCGCCGGTCCGCGCCAGGGCGGCGCGGATGAGCCGCTCCTCGAGCGCCCGCCCCTGCCGCTTCACCGAGAGGTCCCCCTCGGCCGGCGGGGGGGGGGCGCCGGCGGGCGCCCGGACCGAGGCCGGCAGCTCCTCCTCGGCGACCAGCGGCCCCTCGCCCAGGATCGCCGCCCGCTCCACCGCGTGGGCGAGCTCCCGGACGTTCCCCGGCCAGCGGTGGGCGGCGAGGGCGGCGAGCGCCTCCGGGGTGAAGCCCTCCGGGCCGCCGCCGGGGCGGAGGCCGGCGCAGCGGGCCAGGAAGTGGCGGGCGAGCCGCTCGACGTCCCCGGGCCGCTCGCGGAGCGGCGGCACGCGGAGGGTCACCACGTCGAGCCGGTAGAGCAGCTCCTCCCGGAACTCGCCACGCCGCGCCGCCGCCGCGAGGTCGCGCGAGGTGGCGGCGATCACCCGGACGTCCACCCGCCGCGCCCGGGGGTCGCCGACCCGGCGCACCTCCTCCTCCTGGAGGAAGCGGAGGAGCTTGGGCTGCAGGGCGAGCGGCAGCTCGCCGATCTCGTCGAGCAGGAGCGTCCCCCCGTCGGCCTCGAGCGCCAGCCCGGGCGCGTCGCGGGTGGCGCCGGTGAAGGCGCCGCGGGCGTGGCCGAAGAGCTCCGACTCGATCAGCTCCGGCGGGATGGCGCCGCAGTCGACCGCCACGAAGGGGAAGCCGGCCCGCGGGGAGAGGTCGTGGAGGGCGCGGGCCACCAGCTCCTTGCCGGTCCCCGACTCGCCGGTGACCAGGGCGGTCGACTTGAGCGGCGCGAGCCGCCGGATCTGCCGGAGCAGCTCGGCCATGGGGGCCGAGGCGCCGATCAGCCCCTCGACGCCGAAGGCGCGGGTCAGCTCGCGCCGGAGCCGCCGGTTCTCCCGCCAGAGCGCCTCCCGCTCCTCCACCTTCCGGACCGCCAGGACGGCGTCGTCGGGGCGGAAGGGCTTGGAGAGGTGGTCGGCGGCGCCGGCCCGCACCGCGGCGAGGGCCGCGGCGTGCCCCCCGTAGGCGCTCATCACCAGCACCGGCAGGCCGGGCGACCGCTCGCGGGCGCGCCGGAGCAGCTCCAGCCCGTCCATCCCGGCCATCTGGACGTCGGTGAGGAGCAGGTCGTGATCGCGCCGGGCGAGCTCCTCCAGCGCCTCCTCCCCGCTCGCCACCGCCCGCACCTCCCAGCCCTGCTCGCGCAGGACGGCCTCGAGCAGGGCGCGGAGCGGCTCCTCGTCGTCGGCGATCAGGATGCTGCGGAAGGCCACGGCCCGACTGTAGCAGGGGCCGCCCGGAGCCGCAGGGTGAAGGCCGCGCCGCCGCCGGGCGGGCTGGCCGCCGTCAGCTCCCCGCCCAGCGCCGTGGCGATCCGGCGGCAGACGGCCAGCCCGAGGCCGCTCCCCTGCCCGCGCGGCTTGGTGGTGAAGAAGGGGTCGAAGAGGCGCGGCAGGTCGGCCGGCGCGATCCCCGGCCCGCCGTCGCGCAGCTCGACCTCGACCCGGTCCCCGTCGCCGCGCGCGCGCACCTCCACCCGCCCGCGCCCCCCCATGGCGTCGCCGGCGTTGAGCAGCAGGTTCAGGAAGAGCTGGACGAGCGGCTGCTCGGCCCCCAGGACCGGCGGCAACCCGGGCGGCAGGAGGAGCGCCACCTCGACCTCGCGGCAGCGCGGCTGGATCCGGGCGAGCCGGACGGCCGCGTCGAGCGGCCCGGCCAGTGCCAGGGGGACCGGCGCGACCGCCGCGGGGCGGGCCAGGTCGAGCAGGTCGCGGAGGGTCCGGTCGATCCGATCGGCGGCGGCGTCGATCCGATCGAGCGCGTCGGCCAGCGCCGGGTC
>JAJXSQ010000236.1 GCA_021784495.1 Myxococcales bacterium
CGGGGAGGCGTCACCGCCGAGAGCCAGCGGCGGGTCCGGGCCGGGGACGGCTCGCCCAGCGGTCGGTCGATGGCGCAGGCCCGGTGGGCCACCAGCGCCGCGACCTCGTCGGCGAGGCGCCGGGGCAGGCGGAGGCGGGCGAGGAGCGGAGCGAGCTCGGTGGGCGGCGTGCGGTGCAGGAGCGCCGCCAGCCTCGGCGCCGGCTCGCCCCCGTCCGCCATCGCCGCGGCGACGGCGCCGACGTGGCGCAGCTCGCCCTCCGGCAGGCGATCGAGCGGGGGGAGGACCAGGCCGAGGAGCCCGGCGGCGCCGAGCAGGTCGAGCCCCGCGGCGACGTGGGGGGCGGTGGCGATGCGGAGCAGCTCGCCGGAGACGCGCTCCGCGGAGACTCGCTCGACCACCGCTCTCGCCCCGGGGATGGCGGCCGCGGTGGCCGGATCGAGCGCGAAGCCGAGCTGGGCGGCGAAGCGGATGGCGCGCAGCGGGCGGAGGCCGTCCTCGGAGAACCGGGTGGCCGGATCCCCGACGGCGCGGATGAGCCGCCTCCCGAGATCCTCCTGGCCGCCGGCCGGATCGACCAGCTCCCCGGCGAGCGGGTCGAAGGCCATGGCGTTGACCGTGAAGTCGCGGCGGGCCAGGTCGGCCTCGAGGTCGCCGTGGAAGACGACCGAGCCGGGGCGGCGCCCGTCGAGGTAGGTCCCCTCGCCTCGGAAGGTGGTGACCTCGACCTTGAGCCCCTGCCCCGCGAGCACGGTCACGGTCCCGTGCTCGATCCCGGTCGGGATCACCCGCCGGAAGAGCGCGGTCACCTCGCGGGGGGTCGCCGGCGTCGCCACGTCGAAGTCGAACGCCCCCTCGGGCCTTCCGAGGAGGAGGTCTCGGACCGCGCCACCCACGAGGTAGGAGCGGTGGCCGGCGCCGCCGAGCCGCCGCAGCAGCTCGAGGAGCGGCCCGGGGAGGTGGACGTCGCGCAGCGCCGGTGGGAGCGCCATCGCCGGACCGGTCGGTCAGTGGGCCGCCGGCCGGGGGCGAGCCTCGGCCTGGGCGCGATCGAGCAGACGGAAGTAGAGCCGGATGAGCGAGGTGCGGGCGGCGGGGGCCAGCTCCTCCACGGCGCCCCGGGCGACCTCGGGGGGGTCGCGGCAGAGCGCCAGGAGCGCCTGGCCGACCTCCCCCGCGTCCTCCGGAGCGACCGGGAGATCGACGCCGGGATCCTGGAAGGCGGCGCGGATGGCGTCGGCGCCGAAGAGCGGGTGGTGGCCCGAGAGCCCCTGGGCGATCAGGACGGAGAGCCGCCCGGGTGCCAGCGTCGAGAACTTCTCCATCGCCGCCCTCCCTCCACCGCCCTGCGTGCAACGAGTGGTCCCGGCGGGACTCGAACCCACGGCCTACGGTTTAGGAAACCGCCGCTCTATCCAGCTGAGCTACGGGACCGGACCACGACACCGCCCCGCGCCCTCCGGGCGACGGCCCGCGCCCGCGAGTCGGTCCCCGGAGGCCACGCGTCCGGGGCGGTATACCACAGGCCCCGGCGGCGAGGCGGGCGACCGGGAGCGGCCCACCGCGCGCGGCCGGCGGCGCCGTCAGCGCGGCAGCAGCTCCCCCGGGACCTCCCGGAGGCGCGGGTGAGCGCGGTCCTTCGCGGAGAGGAGCGGCGTCGCCACCCTCCAGTCGATGCCGAGCTCCGGATCGTCGAAGCGGATGCCGCGCTCGTCCTCCGGGTGGTAAAGGTCGCCGCACTTGTAGAGGAACTCGGCGGTCTCGGAGAGGACCGAGAAGCCATGGGCGAACCCGGCGGGGACGTAGATCTCGAGCTTGTTCTCGGCCGAGAGCACCGCCGAGACGTGGCGGCCGAAGGTCGGCGAGCCGGGGCGGATGTCCACCGCGACGTCGAGCACCTCGCCGGCGACCACCCGGCAGAGCTTCGACTGGGGGTGGCGCAGCTGGTAGTGGAGCCCCCGGATCGTGCCGCGGCCGGAGCGCGAGTGGTTGTCCTGGACGAAGCGGTCGCGGATCCCGAGCGCCTCGAACTCGGCCTGCTGGTAGGTCTCGAGGAAGAAGCCGCGCGCGTCGCCGAAGACCGCCGGGCGCAGCAGCCGGACCTCGGGGATGGCGAGCGGGATGACCTCGAACATCGGTGGCGGCCTCCTGGGCTGCGGCGCGGGCGGGAGGCGGCGATGATGCCCTCGGTCCGCGCCGGAGGGAAGGCTCGCCGGCCGGCGGCGCGCCGGACGTGGTAAATTCGGCCCTTTCGAGCGGCGCCCCGCGCGTCCGATCTCCGAGGTGCCGATGACCGATCGCCTGCTCCGGAAGACCTTGGCCGCCGCCCTGGCGATGGCGGCCGCGTGCGCCTCGCTCGGCCCGTACGTCCCGGTCGAGTCGCTCCCGGCCGACGAGGTCCGCCCCCCGGCCGAGTACATCATCGGGGAGGGCGATCTGCTCGCGGTCCGCGTCTACGGCCAGGAGGCGCTCTCCGGCCAGGTCCGGGTCCGCAGCGACGGGCGGATCACCCTCCCCTTCGCGAACGACCAGCTGGCGGCCGGGTTGACCCCGTCGATGCTCGCCCAGTTCCTCCAGGCGGCCCTCAAGACGTACGTGGTCGCGCCGGTGGTGGCGGTCTCGCTCGAGGAGAGCCACCCGACCATGGTCTCGGTCCTCGGGAACGTGGCGACGCCGGGCGTCTACCAGATCGCGCCCCACGACGGGCTGCTGGTGGCGCTCGCGAAGGCGGGCGGCCTCACCCCGCTGGCCTCGCAGGACCAGATCTTCGTCGTCCGGCCGGGCGGGGAGCGCTCCGGCGGCCCCGGGCCGCTCCGCATCCGCTTCACCTACCGCGCCCTCGCCCGCGCCGACGGCCCCGCCGGCCAGTTCGAGCTGCGGGACACCGACGCCGTCGTCGTCGAGTAGGCGGTCGGGCGCCGCGGGTCGCGCGTCAGCGGGCGCCGCGCGCGAAGAGGACCGCCGGGATCGTCCGGAAACAGATCCCGATGTCGCACCAGAAGGACCAGCGATCGATGTACTCGAGGTCGAGCTTCATCCACTGGTCGAAGCTGACGTCGTTCCGGCCGCTCACCTGCCAGGTGCAGGTGATCCCCGGCTTGACGCTCAGCCGGCGCCGCTGCCAGCGCTGGTACTGGCGGACCTCCGCCGGGATCGGCGGGCGGGGGCCGACGATGCTCATCTCGCCGCGGAGCACGTTCCAGAACTGCGGGAGCTCGTCGATCGAGCTCTTCCGGATGAAGCGGCCGATCCGGGTGACCCGCGGATCGGCGCGCATCTTGAAGACCGGGCCGTCCATCTCGTTCATCGCCCGCAGCTTCGCCAGCTCGTCCTCCGCCCCGATCCGCATGCTCCGGAACTTGAAGAACGTGAACTCGCGGCCGTTCAGGCCGACCCGCCTCTGCCGGAAGAAGAC
This sequence comes from Myxococcales bacterium, assembly GCA_021784495.1. Lineage (GTDB taxonomy): Bacteria > Myxococcota > Myxococcia > Myxococcales > Anaeromyxobacteraceae > JADKCZ01. The sequence continues at coordinate 3,416 of JAJXSQ010000236.1, forward strand.
GGGGCCCGGCGAATCGGCCCGGATGGCCAGCGCGACGAGGCCGAAGACGGGCGCGAGCAGGAGGAGCATGGTGGCGCTGGTGATCACGTCGAAGAGCCGCTTCGCCGCCTGACCGAGCTCGCTCGACGCACCGGTCTTGAAGGCGAGCATCGGCCAGCCGTCGGTCTCCACGAGCTCCATCGGCGCGATGCCGTCGCCGAACGAGCCGAGGCTGATCCGGACCGCCACCCCCATCTCCTGGCAGAGCTTCACCGCCGGCTCGACGTGCGTCAGGCGGTGGTGCGCGACGGCGAAGAAGATCTCGTCCACGACGTGCTGGCGCAGGATCTCGTTCAGGTCGGCGGTGTCACCCAGGACCGGGAGATCGCACGACACCGGCACCGCCTGGCCGTCCCGGACGAAGCCCAGGAAGGTGTACCCCCACTCAGGGTGGCTCGCGATCCGGGCCACGATCTCCTCGGCGTGGTCGCCCTGGCCGACCACCGCGAAGTAGCGCGTGTTGAAGCCCCGGCGGCGAACCGCGTGAGCGAGGCCCCGGAGGACGAGGCGGAAGCTCGAGAGCAGCCCGAGACCGACCACGGCGAAGAGCGCGATCATGGCGCGCCGGCTCACCTCCCCTCTCCAGAACGAGGAGGCCGCGAGCGTCCCGAGCGCGACGAGCGCGAGGGAGCGCGCGATGATCGAGATCTCCGCGGCGACGTGGTCCCGGCGGCGCGCCCCGTAGAGCTCGAACATCGACGTCGACGCGACCCAGATCACGAACGCCACCACGTGGAGCGGGACCGGGACGAACGGGTCCCGCGCGAGGGCCGGCGGCAGCGCCGTCCCGAAGAGGACGAGGTGGGCGATCGGCCACGCGGTGGCGAGCAGTGCGAAATCGAGGAGCCGGAGCGCGGTCTCTACGGCCTTCGAGTGATGCCTGAGCATGGAACTCCCCTTCGGCGCCGACCAGTTCGGTGTGTGTAGGAGGTAGGCCATGTAGGCAAAACTGCCAAGCCGGGTGATCGGG
>JAJXSQ010000237.1 GCA_021784495.1 Myxococcales bacterium
GGCCGGTCCCGCCCGCAGGAGGACGATGGAGAGCGAGGCGATCGGCCCGGCGGCGCTGCCGGCGAGGGAGGCGATCGCCGCCGGCTCGAGCGGGCGCCGCGCGCCGGCCTCGAGGGCCGCCCAGGTGGCCGGCGACAGGTGGCCGGCGGCGATGGCGCCGAAGGCGACGAGGCGGGCGGGGTCGGCGGGCGAGCGGGCGAAGCCCGCCGGGTCGAGGACCTGGATCGGGAGGCGCACGCCGCCGGTCGCGAGGATCCCGGCGGCGAGCTCGCAGCGCTCCTCCACCCAGGCCCGGTCGCCGCGCTGCAGCCCCGCGGGGACGAGCACCGTCGCGGAGAGGTGGCCCTCCACCGGCAGGAGGAGCACCGCCTCCACCAGCGGCGCCGCGCGCTGCGCCTTGAACGGCGCCGGGAGGTCGAACTCGCGCGCGAGCGTCGTCCAGACGCGGCGGTACCTGAGGCCGACGACCCCCGGCGCGTCCTCGCGCAGCCGCGGGCGCTCGAAGCTGGCGTGGAGGATCACCGGCAGCAGCCGCCCGGCCCGCACCGCGCGGGGGGGCGCGGCGGCCGGGAGCAGCCGGAGGCGCCAGCGCAGGAGCGCCGTCAGCGCCCGGCGCCGGGCCGCCGTCTCGGCGGGGGCGCCGGCGCTCGGTCGGCTGAGGACGCGGAGATCCATCGCGTCACTTGATGTAATTCAGGAGCGAGAGCTGCAGGCTCTGCGAGGTCGCGGTGAGCGACGCCTGGAGGGCGTTCTGCGCCAGGGCCAGGCTGCTCGCCGCCTGGATGGTGTCGGCGTCGGTGAGCTTCGACGACAGGGTGGTCAGGTCCTGGGTCGCCGACTTGCTCGTGGCGACCGCGGTGTCGAAGGCGTCCATCGACGCGCCGGCCTGGGACTGCGCCGCCGCCACCTGGGTGATCCCCTGCTGGAGGAGGGGGATGGCCGCCTGGATGCCGGCGGTCGAGTTGGTCTGCAGGGCGGAGACGAGCCCGGTGATGGCCGACATCACGTCGACCCCGCCGCCGACCCCCTTCAGCGCCACGTCGGCGCGGACGCTCGAGGCCTGGTACACGCCCGGGGCGATCTCCACCTGCCGCACGCCGGTGTCGCCGGAGTACGCGCCGGTCGCGTCGAAGGGCTGCGTGCCGTCGGCCGTGCCGGCGAACAGGTAGCGGTTCCCGACCTTGACGTTCAGGGCGGCGACGATGGTCGTGAGGAGCTGCTGCGCCTGGGGGGCGGCGCCGGCCCGATCCGAGGCCGAGTAGGTGCCGCTCGCCATCTGCACCGCGAGCTGCGAGAGGCTGGAGAGGGCGTTGGACACGCCGGTGAGCGCACCGCTCGCCGTGGACAGCTCGTCGGCGGCGGCCCCCGCGGCGCCGCCGATGGCGGTGGCCTGCTGGATCGCCGACTGGTACTGGACCACGAGGCCGGCGCCGGAGGGGTCGTCGCCCGGGTGCTGGAGCACGAGCCCGGAGCTCACCTGCGCGGTGGCCGCCGCCAGCCTGGCGTTCGCCGCCTGGTCCTGGGTGACGGCGTCCTGGAAGATCATGGCGTCGGTCACGCGCATGTCGTGCCCCCCTTCAGGCGCCCTGGACGGCGGTGAGCAGGGAGTCGAACATCAGGCCCGCCGTCTGGATCACCTGCGAGATGGCCTGGTAGCCGCGCTGCGCCTGCTGGAGCGACACCAGCTCCTGGTCGATGGAGACGCCGCTCACCGAGGAGCGCATCGTCTGGAGCTGCGAGAGGATGGCGGCGTCCTGGGAGGAGAGCGCCGTCGCCGTCTGCGTCGCCGAGCCGAAGCTGGAGGTGATCTGGGCGATGGTGGCGGTCGCCGTCTGGCCGCTGGAGGGGAGCATCGCCTGCTGGGTGGCGACGAGCGCCTGCAGGTTGGCGGTGTCGCCGGGCGCCGCGGAGGTCGGACCGGTGGCGGCGCCGGCGGCGGCGAGCTTCGCCGGATCGGTCGCGATGGCGGCGTTCACCGAGATCTGCCCGGCGGCGCCGGCGCTGGAGGCGCCGAGGGTGAAGAGCGCGTTCCCGGTCGAGCCGTCGAGCCCGTACCCGGCCTGGTGGACGGCGTTGACGGAGGTGCCGAGGTCCCAGGCGAGGCCGTCGAGCGAGGTCTCGGCCGTCGCCAGGGCGCCGTCGCGGGCGGAGACGATCCCTCCCATCTCGCCGCCGACGCCGGTGAGCGCCACCGCGCTCCCGGACGGTCCCTGGAGCTGGAGCGCGAGGTGGCCGCCGTTCGCCGGGTCGGGGGCCGTCGAGAGCGTGAAGGACTGGAGACCGGCGACGAGCGGCGCCCCCCCCGGCAGGAAGAGCGAGACGTTGCCGCTCGAGTCGGTCACCGGCGCCACGCCGGCGAGCGAGGCGAGCTGGTCCATGGCCGACTGGCGCGCGTCGAGCAGGTCGTTCGGCTGGCCGCCCGAGGCGCGCGCCGTGGCGATCTGGCCGTTGAGCGAGGCGACCTGGGCGGCGAGGCCGTTCACCTGCGAGACGTCGCCCTGCAGCTTGGCGTCGGCGCCGGTGCGGGCCCCCTCCAGCGCGGACCGCGTCGACTGGAAGGACTGCGCCAGGGCCTGGGCCGCGGCGACGACCGACTGGCGGATCCCGGGGTCGGCGGGGTTCTGCTCCATCGTCTGCAGGGAGGCGTAGAAGGCCGAGAGCGAGCTGGCCACCCCGCCGGTGGCCTGCGGATCGAGGGCCGAGACCGACTGGAGCGCGCTCGACCCGGCGGCGGAGCCGGCCGCGTTCCCGAGCTGCGCCGGGATCTGGTTCTCGAGGAACTGGTCCCGGACCTGGGTGACGGTCTGCAGGGTGACGCCCGAGCCGATGAAGGCCTGGCCCTGCTGCTGGGCCGGCTCGGTGGCCGCCAGGACCGCCACCTGTCGCGAGTAGCCCGGGGTGCCCGCGTTCTGGAGGTTCTGGGAGGCGGTGGCCATCGCGGCCCGCTCGGCGTCGAGGCTCGCCGCGCTCATGTCCAGGATCGAGTTGAGGGAGGCCATGGCGGTCAGACCTTGCGCGAGAGCGCGGTGACGGACGGCCCGGCCGAGCGCGCGCCGCGGCGGTCGTAGGCGGACGGCGACGGGTGGAGCGCCGTGAGGTAGGCCTGGACGAAGGCCAGCGCCCGCCCGGCGAGCACGAGGTTGAGGCGATCGAGCTCGGCGAGCGACCCGGCGAGGGCGCGCACGTCGGCGAGGGTCGCGGAGAGCGTCGCCGCCTCCTCCGGGGCCACCACCGCGAGGCGCCGCAGCCCGGCCGCGACCGGCCCCGCCGCCCCCGAGGCGCGGGTGAGCGCGCCGGCGAGCGCCGACTCCAGCCGGGCCACCTCGGCGTTGAAGGCGGAGCGGGCGGCGGCGCTGGCGAAGAGCCGGTCGGAGTCGAGGGTCCGCAGGACCTCGCGCTCCCGGCGCGAGCGATCCACCTCCGCCTCCATGGCGCGACGCAGCTCCTCCGCCGTCGCGAGCGCTTCCTCGTACATGACGACCTCCGCCTTCCACGGCTCAGCGCTTCATGAGCGCCTGCAGCTTCGCCGTGAGCTCGGCGTCGTCGAGGATGCGCTCCGCGATCCGCTGCGGATCCGGCTTGAAGGCGCCATTCCGGATGGCCGCTTCGATCGCCGCGAGCTGCGCCGAGTGGTCGTTTCCGACGACCGCCTGCGCGGCCGCGACGGCCGCCTCCACCTGGGCCTTGGCCGGCGTGCTCACCTTGTCCGTCCTCGCGGGGGACGAGGCGCGCGCGGGCGCCTTCAGCTCCGACTGCCGGTTGACCTCGACTCCTGTCAGCTCACTGGCGTCCTTGACCTTCATGGGTTTCCTCCGCGGTCAGGGTCCGCTCCCATGGGACCCTTCGGCACGGAGGCCGTACATCTTAAGCGCTCGCCTCGGATCGACCGGGCGCCCTCCCAGGCGCACCTCGAAGTGGAGGTGCGGGCCGGTCGAGCGTCCGGTCGATCCGACCGTCGCGATCTCCTGCCCGGCCTCGATCGAATCTCCCGTGTGGACGAGGACTTGCGAGGCGTGGCCGTAGAGCGTCACCAGCCCGTGGCCGTGGTCGATCTCGACGGCGTTCCCGTACCCGCCGAGCGGCCCGGCGAGCTTCACGACCCCGGCGGCGGGTGCGAGGATGGGCGTTCCGGCCGGCGCGCCGACGTCGATCCCCGGGTGCGACGAGGTCTCACCGGTGATCGGGTCGATCCGGGTGCCGAACGGGCTGGTCACCCGCCCCGCCACCGGGAGGGGTGCGTCCTCGCCCGGGCCCGGCCCTGCCGTGGGGCGGGGGGGGAGGGGGATCGGCGCCGGGGCGGGCAGAGGGCTCGGGAGGGTCGCGCCCGGGGTGAGCGACCTCACGATCTCGTCGGCGAGGCCGACGCCGCCCGAGCGGGTGACCGCCGCGGAGAGCGCGTCGGCGAAGAGCCCC
>JAJXSQ010000238.1 GCA_021784495.1 Myxococcales bacterium
GCCCGCGCGGCGCGCCGCGGGCGGCGAGCCGCCGCTGCACCGCCCCCCGGACGGCGAAGAGGGTCGTGGCCCCGAGGACCAGGAAGGGGACGAGCCGGTCGAACAGGGCGGAGGAGGTGGCCCGCAGCAGGAGCGCCCCCGCCGCGCCCCCGGCGACGGAGGGGAGGACGAGCCAGCGCAGGGAGCGGTCGGCCCGCGCCAGCTCCCGCCGGAAGCCCCAGATGCTGCCGAGCGAGCCGGGCCAGATGCCGGCGGTGCTCGTGGCGTTGGCCACGACCGAGGGCAGCCCGAGCCAGATCAGGACGGGGAAGGAGATCAGGGTGCCGCCGCCGGCCACCGAGTTGATGGCGGCGGCCAGGAGGGCGGCGGCGAAGGCGGCGAGGAGCTGGAGCGGCGTGGCCGGACCGGTGGGCATGCTCCACCGCTACCGCCGCCCGCGCCCCCCGGCTAGACCGGCGGCCGCCAGATCGTGTCGCGGACCGGACGCCTCGCGCCGCTCGAAGAGCGCCCCCGGCGTGCGGCCGAAGCGCCGCCGGAAGGCGGCGATGAAGGCCGACGGGGACGCGAAGCCGGCGTCGAGCGCCACTGCGGTCACCGGCTCGCCGCGCTCGAGGCCGTCGAGCGCCGCGAGGAGGCGGACGCGGAGCCGCCACTCGCGGAAGCCGAGGCCGGTCTCGCGGTCGAAGAGCCGGGCGAGCGTCCGCTCCGACGCCCCGGCCCGCCGCGCCCACCCGGCGAGCCCGAGCCGCGAGGCGGGGTCGTCGCGCAGCCCGGCGGCGACCGCGGCGAGCCGCGGATCGGCCGGGATGGGGACGGAGAAGGGGGCGGCGGGCGCGGCGGCGAGCGCGTCGAGCAGGACGGCGACCAGCCGCCCGTCCGGCCCGGCGACATCGTAGGCCGCCGGGCGCCGGCAGAACTCCACCAGGAGCTCGCGCAGGAGCGGCGAGACCTCGATCACCCGGGTGTCCCCGGGCGCCCAGGGCGCGGCCGCGGGATCGACGTAGAGGCTGCGCATCCGGGCCGGGCTGCGCGAGCCGACGTCGTGCTCCTCGCCGGCCGCGATCCAGACGGCCCACTGGCGCGGGGCGACGAAGGCGCCGTCGCGGGTGCGCACGGTCAGGACGCCGGCGGCGGCGTACGAGAGCTGCAGCCACGGGTGGTGGTGGGGGCGCGTCCAGGAGCCGGCCGGCAGCGCCTCGACGCGGGCGAGGACCGGGCGGGGGAGCGCCGCCGGGGGGGCGACGCGGCGCTCGAGCGCGGGATCGCGGCGGGCGGCGATGGCCGGCGCCTCAGGGGATGGAGACGGTCGTGACCGGCAGCGCCGTCGCCTCGTCGTAGAGCACGACCTGCCAGCCGGCGGCGACCTTCTCCACCGTGGCGTAGCCGAAGCCGACCGAGGAGCCCAGGAGCGGGGCGCCGCCGTTCCCGACGACGAGCTCGTTCGGGGGGACGAAGGCGAATGTGGCGAGGTGGCCGGCGAGCAGGAGGTCGTACGGATGCTGGGCCAGGAGCGCCGCCGTGGCGGTGACGCAGGGTGCGGTGGGGACGCTCGCCGGGTCGTGCTGGACGACGATGGTGTAGGTGGTCGGGGAGGCGAGCTCCGCGGTCAGCCAGCTCTGCTGGGTGGCGCTCCAGGCGTTGCAGGCGATCACGACGAGCTTCGCCGTCCAGCTCGCGTCGGCCGCGCCGATCTTCACGGCGTAGTAGGGCGCGGACTGGCCGAGCGGCGCCACGAGCCCGCTCATGAACGCGTCGTAGTTCGGCGTCTGGCCCGGCGTGCAGTCGCCGGCGGTGGTGCCGTCGCACTCGTCGTTGCCCATGGCGGCGAACACCGTCCCCGAGTAGGCGCTCCGGGCCGCCAGGTAGAGGTCGAGCTGCGGCTGGGCCTGGGTGCCGGTGGTGCTCGCGAACATGTAGTCCCCCGTCGCCACCGCGAACTGCGGGCGCGGGTTCATCGCCTGGATGTCCCTGTAGATCCCGGTGATGGTCGAGGTCGGGTAGCCGGCCGTGTCGTCCATCACGGCCGGGCGGGTGTCCCCGAGGACCGCGAAGTAGAGGTGATCGACCGTCCCGCCGCCCGCGCCCACGCCGGTCGGCGCGGCGCCGCCGCTGGAGCCGCCGCAGCCCGCGAGCGCGAGCGCGGCCAGCGTGGAGATGAAGCGAGGCCCGAGCTGCATGACCACCCCCTCGCGGGCCGGCCGGCCCGCCCTGCGACAACAGTGACCACCTCCTCGTCGGCGGCCAATGGCGCGCCCCACGCGGGACGGCGGGTTCGACCCCTCCCGGCAGCGGCGGCACCGCGCCCCCCTCCATCGCGTCGGGGACCGTGCGTGGAGGGAAGGCCCGGCGCCGGCGCCCTCCATCCGGCCGGGGGCGATGCTACCCTGGCCGGGCGACGGGCGGACCGGCACCGGCCGATCCGAGCGCGGGGCCGAGCGGCGCCCCGGCCGGCGCCGCACCACGCCGCCCACACCCCACCACGGACCCTGGAGGAGCCGCATGAGCTGGCGCCACGACGTCTCGTACCTCTTCGGCGGCGCGTTCCTCGCGAACGCGGTGCCGCACCTCGTGAACGGCGTCTCCGGCAACCCCTTCCAGAGCCCCTTCGCCCACCCGCCGGGAGAGGGGCTCTCCTCGGCGCTGGTGAACGTCCTGTGGGGCTTCGCCAACCTCGCCGCCGGGTACTCGCTGCTCGCCAGGGTGGGGACGTTCGAGCTGCGGCGCTGGCGGCACGTCGCCGCCGCCGGGGCGGGGGCCCTGGCGATGTCCGTCATGGCCGCGCTGGCGTTCGGCAGGTTCCACGGCGGGGCGTGAGACCGGCGGCGACGCCCGGGGCGGCGCGGGCCCGGGCCGCGCCCGGCCCGTCGAGCGCCTGGAGCTCGGCGAGCACGGCCTGGAGCTTCTCGTAGGCGGTCCAGAAGCGGTGGACGTCGTACATGGGGGTCCCTCCTCTCGCGGCGCGCCACGCCGCATGACGAGGCCGACCGTGGCGAAGGGACGGACACGCGCCGGCGCGGAGCGACGCCGCGCCGGGGAGCCGTCGAGCCGTCCGGCGAGTCGCCGTCACGCGGTGGGGCCTGTTCGATCGGTTCGGCTGGACGAACAGGTGGCGTGCGCCGGCCGGCGTGGAGGTCGGCTCGAAGCAGCCTCGGACGAGCGTGGAGTGGACGCGCGCGCTGCTCGACCGGCGGCTCGTGGAGAGCTCCCGCAGATCTGGGTGATCCCCTCGACCCCCGATTTCAAGAACTTGCCCCTCGTAGATGAGGGGGGTCACTCAGGGTCGCCCCCCTCGCTGGACCTGCTGAATCCAGAACCGACAATGAGCTTGAACCCATATGAGGTAGAACTTATACTCAGGGCGGTCGATGTCCGACGCGAGCGGTAGTGAACGGCATGGCCGTTGTCAATGCGACCGACGAATTCGAGCGGTGGATCGAGAGCTTGACCCACCGGGAGCAGAAGGCGGTGCTCCAGGTCGTGAAGATCCTGGAGCAGGTGGGCGTCGCGCTGGGCGAGCCGTACTCGAGCGCCCTCAAGGGCACGAGGCACGCCCTCCGCGAGCTCCGGCCAAAGCGCGGAACGAGCCCGCTCCGGATCCTCTACGCGTTCGATCCCAAGAGGGAGGCGCTTCTCCTGCTCGGCGGGGACAAGGGCGACGACAAGCGGTTCTACGAGCGGGCCATCCCGAGGGCAGAGCAGCTCTGGGAGGCGCACCTCGAGTACCTGGAGAAGGAAGGCGAGCGATGACGAGCAAGACGAAGAGCTGGAGGCAGATCGAGAAGAAGCTCTTCGCGCGCGAGGAGATCTCCGAGGCGGAACGGTTCGCCGAGCGAGAGATCCTGGAGATGAACCTGCGCGAGCTCCGGCAGGCCGCCGGCAAGACCCAGGAGCAGGTCGCCCGCGCCGCGAAGATGAAGCAGTCGGAGCTGTCCCGGGCAGAGCGGCGGGAGGATCACCTCTTGTCAACGTTGCGGCGGTACGTTGAGGGGCTTGGAGGTGAGCTCGAGGTCGTCGCGCGGGTTCGGGGCAAGATCGTCCGACTTCGGGGGATCTAGGGGCGAGTTCCTGAAATCCAGAGTCGCCTCTCTGGCGAGCGCGACCGTGGGAGTGCTTGAGGGGGCCGCGCCGGGGATCCACGCCATCGGCGACGCGTTGGCCGTGGCGGAGGGGCTCGGCTCCAGGCACGCGGTCGAGCCGGTCGATCGCGTGCTCAGTCCCCCCCCCGCCGCCCATCCCCCCCCAGCACCTCCCCCAGGTACCCCGGGTTCTGCCCCAGCCGCACCGCGACGAGCCCCCCCACGATCGCCTCGCGCAGGCGCCGCTCCTCCTCGGCCAGCGCCTCCACACCGCCGGCGAGCGGCCAGAGGAGGAGCCCGCCCGCCGCCCAGCCGGCGAGCGCC
>JAJXSQ010000239.1 GCA_021784495.1 Myxococcales bacterium
GAGGGCCAGCGCGGCGATCGCGCCGGCCCGGGGCACCAGGGGGAGGAGCGCGCCGGCGAGGTCGATCAACGGCTCGGACCGGAGGCGGTGAGCGCCGGGGCGCCGGCGGGCGGGGCCCGACCGGCGTCCGCCGCCGCGGCGCGGAGCCCCTGCGGCCGAGGCCCGCCGCTCGCCAGGGATCCCCCCGGGTCGAGCGCGTCCGAGGCGCGCCAGAGCTCCTCGAGCCGCAGGTTCTTGATGGTGGCGCTCGCGCCGGCGAGGAGCGACCAGGCGAGGCCCGGGTAGCCGTTCAGGAGGTTCCCCTTCAGCACCCCGCTGCGCAGGAAGTGGAAGGGGCCGGCGAGGACCGTGGCCAGCCGGCCGCGGCGGACCCCGCGGGCGTGGAGCCCGGCGGCGGTGGCGGCGGAGTAGCGGTCCATCTTGCCGAGCGCGTCGGCGAGGTCGCGCACCGTCCGGTGGAGGACGAGGCCGGGGAGGGCGCCGACCGGGCCGACGGCCTGGACCTTCTCGTGGATGGGCGCGTCGTCCCAGCCGGCGCGCCGCCGGTCGAAGAGCCGCACGTGGTGGCCGCGCGAGAGCGACCCGTGGGTGAAGGGGCGCCCGAGGAAGACGGTCCGGAAGCAAAGCCGGTAGGCGGCGCGGGCCGGCTCGCCGGCGAGGAGCGCGCGGATGGCCGCGCCGAGCTCGGCGTCGACCTCCTCGTCGGCGTCGAGGGCGAGGATCCAGTCGTGGGCCGCCTGGGCGGTGGCCCACCGCTTCTGCGGGCCGAAGCCGTCGAACTCGCGGTGGAGGACGCGCGCCCCGCGCGCGCGCGCCAGGGCGACCGTCCCGTCGCGGCTCCCCGAGTCGACCACCAGCCGCTCGTCGGCGAAGGCGACCGAGTCGAGCGCCCGCCCGAGGTCGGCCTCCTCGTCCCGGGTGATGATCACCGCCGACAGCTTCGCCATCGCGTCCTCCACGGTCCGGCCCGGCGGCCTCATCACTGAGGACCCGCCCGGCCGCCGATCGGCCACGCCCGGTGAGCGGCGTCGCCGCGATCCCCCGGGAGCCAGGTCCCGGCGCGCGCCCGGCGGCGCCGGGTTGTATTGCGCATCGCGGGGCGACCATGCAAGGTCCGGCCATGCCCGACGCCCCGCGCCCCGACTTCGAGGCCCGCTACCGGCAGGAGACCCCGCCCTGGGACATCGGCCGCCCGCAGCGGGAGGTGGTCCGGCTCGAGGAGGCGGGGCTGATCGTCGGCCCGATCCTGGACGTCGGCTGCGGCACCGGCGAGAACGCCCTGTACCTGGCGGCGCGCGGCCACCCGGCCATGGGGATCGACGGGGCGCCGACGGCGATCGCCCGGGCCCGGGAGAAGGCGGCGGCGCGGGCGCTGGCCGCCGAGTTCCACGTCTGGGACGCGCTCCAGCTCGGCCGGCTCCGCAAGCGCTTCGAGACGGTGATCGACTGCGGCCTCTTCCACGTCCTCACCGACGAGGAGCGGCGGCCCTACGCCGCCGCGCTCGCCGAGGTGACCGCCCCGGGCTCCGACGTCTTCCTCCTCTGCTTCTCCGACGCCGAGCCGCCCGGCCCGGGCCCCCGGCGCGTCGCCGACTGGGAGCTCCGCGACGCCTTCCGCAGCATCTTCGTGGTCCGCGACCTCTCCGCGGTGCGGCTCGAGAACCGGCTCTCGCCGGAAGGCGCGCGAGGCTGGCTGGCGCGCCTCACCCGGATCTGATCCCGGACCCCCTTCGGCGGCCGCGGCCGCCGCGCCCTTCCGCTTCTATCGCCGGCCCGGGTCCGGCCCCGCCGCCGGTGCCTCCGCGCAGCCGTCCCAGAAGTCGCGCAGGTCGGGCGGGAGCGGCGCCTCGAGCGCCACCGGATCCCCGGTCCGCGGGTGAGGCAGCGCGAGCCGCCAGGCGTGGAGCGCCTGGCGATCGAGGCGGAGCCGGGCGCGGTCGCCGTCGGTCATCGCGCTCCGGGTGAAGCGGTCGAAGATCCCCTCGTCCGGGCCGTAGATCTTGTCGCCGACCAGCGGCAGGCCGGCGTGGTGGAGGTGGGCGCGGATCTGGTGCTGGCGGCCGGTGGCCGGCCGGCAGGCGAGGAGCGCCACCGCGGCGCCGTCGGGGGCGCGCCGGCGGCCGAGCACCTCGAAGGCGGTCCGGGCCGCGGCGCCGTCCGGGTGGACGTGCATCCGGACGCGGACCTCGCTCTGGAGGGTGAGGGCGAGCGGCGCCTCGACCTCGAAGGCGTCGTCGCCGGGCCGGCCGTCGACGAGCGCCAGGTAGACCTTGGCCACCCGCCCCTCGGCGAAGGAGCGCTTCAGCCGGCTGGTCCACTCGCGGGCGGTGCCGCAGGCGAGGAGCCCGGAGGTCTCCCGGTCGAGCCGGTGGGCCGGGTCGATCTTGCGGTCGGGGAAGCGGGCGCGGGCGACGGCGGTGAAGGTGTGCTCGAAGTAGCGGGCCGTCGGGTGGACCGGGAGGCCGGCCGGCTTGTCGGCCACGAGCAGCTCGCCGTCGTCGTGGACCACGCCGAAGTCGAGCGGGGTGGGCGGCTCCGGCTCGGCCTCGCGCCAGAGGGAGAAGGCGAGGCCGGGCGTCACGATCGAGCCGGCCTCGAGCCGCGCCCCGCCCTCGGCGTCGAGCCGCTCCGCGATCAGGAAGGCGGCCTTCTCCGGCGTGAGCCGGCGGATCTTGGCGAGGAGGTAGGCGTCGAGCCGCCAGCCGGCGTGGTTGCGCTCGACGACGAACCGGGCGCGGACGATGCGGGCCACGGCGGGGACCTTACCACCCGGCCGGCCCGGGCCCGGGGTGGCGCGGCAGGCAGATCTCGAAGAGGGTCCCCTGGCCCGGCGCGCTCTCCACCCGGATGAAGCCGCCGCTCTGCTTCACGATCCCGTGGACGGTGGAGAGCCCGAGCCCGGTCCCCTGCCCGAAGGGCTTGGTGGTGAAGAAGGGCTCGTAGGCGCGCGCCAGCGTCTCGGGCGCCATGCCGGCGCCGGAGTCGCGGAAGGAGAGCCGGACGTACTCGCCGGGCGCCATCCCGGGGAAGCGGGCCGCCTCGGCCGGCCCCGCCGCGAGGTTCTCGGCGCCCAGCGCCACGCGCCCCCCGGCGGGCATGGCGTCGCGCGCGTTCACCGCCAGGTTCACCAGGACCCGCTCGAGCTGGCTCGCGTCGCCGAGGACCGGCCAGAGGTCGGGCGGGGCGCTCACCGACAGGGCCACGCCCTCGCCCAGCGCGCGCCGCAGGAGGGCGGCGCTCCGGTGCAGCTCGCCGGCCAGGTCGAGCGTCCCCGGGTGCAGCGGCTGCTCGCGGGCGAAGGCCAGGAGCTGGCGCGTCAGGTCGCGCCCCCGCAGCGCGGCGTCGCGGATCTCCGAGACGTCCTCGGCCGCGATCGGCTCGCCCGCGCCCAGCGCCTCCCCCATGGCCGAGGCGGTGGCGAGGATGACCGTGAGCAGGTTGTTGAAGTCGTGGGCGACGCCGCCGGCCAGCCGGCCGATGCTCTCCATCTTCTGCGCCTGGGCGAGCTGCTCGGCCAGCTCCAACTCGCGGGTCACGTCCCGCTTCACCGCCACGTAGTGGTCGATGGCGCCCCCCTCCTCCCGCACCGGGGCGATGACCGCCTGCTCGGCGAAGAGCCGGCCGTCCCGGCGCCGGTTGAAGAGCTGCCCCTCCCAGGTCCGGCCGGCGGCGATCGTCTCCCAGAGGTCGCGGTAGAAGGCGGCGTCGTGCCGGCCGCTCTTGAGCAGGCGCGGGTTCTGCCCGAGCACCTCGGCGGCCGGCCAGCCGCTGATCCGCTCGAAGGCCGGGTTGACGTACTCGATGCGCCCGCCGGCGTCGGTGATGACGATGCTCACCGGCGCCTGGTCCACGGCGGCGGCGAGGCGGCGGAGCGCCCGCTCCGCCTGGATCCGCTTGGACGCGTCGCGCGCGACGGTGACCACGCTCACCGGGCGCCCGAGGGGGTCGCGGACCAGGGTGCCGGTCACCTCCATCTGCTTCACGGTCCCGTCGCGGCAGGGCTGCTCGAAGATCTCGGTGAAGCGCGCCACCTCGGCGGGCGTCCCGATCCGGGCGAGCAGCTCCAGCGCCCGGGCGTAGGAGGCCGGCGTGAGCGACGCCTCGAGCGGCTCGGCGAGCGCCTCCTCGACGCTCAGGCCGCGCGCCGCCGCCACCGCCGGGCTCACGAAGGTGTAGCGGCGCGAGGCCAGGTCCAGGGTCGCGATCACGTCGCCCGCGTGCTCCGCCAGGAGCCGGTGCCGGCGCTCGAGGTCGGTCCGCGCCAGCGCGCCGCCGATCACCTGCGCCGCCACCTGGAGCACCGCGTCCTCGTCGGCGGGGAGCCGCTCGACCGGACCGGCCAGCTCGAAGGCCAGGGTGGCCA
>JAJXSQ010000240.1 GCA_021784495.1 Myxococcales bacterium
GGACCTCGGCCGGCGTCGCCGGCGGGGGCGGCGGGGGCGGCGGCCGGCGGCGGCGCGCGAGCCGCACCGCGGCGACCACCACCAGGGAGGCGATGGCGGCGAGGAGGGCGGCGGCGACGCCGTCGTTCGCGGTCAGGGCGAGGGGCGAGGGGAGCATGGGCAGGTCGGCTCGGCGCGGGGGGCGAGTCGGTATACGGACGGCGGCGCGCCGCTGTCAACGCGGCCGCGGGGGGCGCGGGCGGGGGCCGGAGGGGGCTCGGTCCTGCGGTCAGGCGGTCAGGCGGCGGCGGGCGCGCGCGTCCGCTCGCCGAGCCGGACCGAGACCAGCTTCGAGACGCCCGGCTCCTCCATCGTCACCCCGTGGAGGGTGTCGACCATCTCCATCGTCCGCTTGTTGTGGGTGATGAGGATGAACTGCGAGCCCCGCGACATCTCCTTCACGATGTCGTTGTAGCGGCCCACGTTGGCGTCGTCGAGCGGCGCGTCGACCTCGTCGAGGAGGCAGAACGGGGTCGGCTTGATGAGGAAGATGGCGAAGATGAGCGCCACCGCGGTGAGCGCCTTCTCGCCGCCGGAGAGCAGGTTCACGCTCTGGAGCTTCTTCCCCGGCGGCTGGGCGAAGATCTCGACGCCGGCGTCCTGGGCGGCGCCGTCGTCCTGGGTGAGCACCAGCCCGGCCCGCCCGCCGGCGAAGAGGCGGGGGAAGACCTGCTGGAACTTCTCGTTCACCCGGTCGAAGGTCTCGCGGAAGCGGTCGCGGCTGGCCCGGTCGATGGTCCGGATCGCCGACTCGAGGTCGGCGATCGACGCCTCGAGGTCGGCCCGCTGGCCGCCCAGGAAGGCGTGGCGGCGGGCCAGCTCGTCGTACTCCTCGATGGCGGTCAGGTTGATCGCGCCCAGCCGCTCCACCTGCCCCCGGAGCTCCTCGAGGCGCAGCCGCTCGGCCTCGCCGGGCGGGCGCTCGAGGTGGAAGCGCGCCACCTCCCAGCGGAGCTCCGCCTGGCACCGCTCGCGGGTCTGCTCCTCGAGGTGGGCCAGCTCGAGCGCCTGCTCGCGCGCGGTGAGCGAGGCGGCGGCGTGGTCGGCCCGGCAGGCCTCGGCGCGGGCGCGCCGCTCCCGGAGCTCGAGCTCCCGGGCGCGGCCGGATCCCTGGCGCGCCTCGTGGGCGGCGCGGGCCTCGGCGAGCGCCGCGCCGACCTGGGCCCGGTCGGTCGCGAGCCGTCCCTGGTCGGTGCGCGTCCCGTCGAGCCGGCCGCGCAGGTCGGCGGCCCGCGCGTTCTGCTCCGAGAGGGCGGCGAAGATCCGGCCGCGCCGCTCCTCGACCTCCCGGCGGGCGTCCTCGACCCGGCGCAGCGCCGCGCCGATCGACTCGCGCCGCTCGAGGTCGGCGGCGACCTTCACCTTGAGGGCGAGGAGCGCGGCCCCGGCCGCCTCGCCGCGCCCGCGGAGGGCGTCGAGCAGCTCGGCGGCGTCGCGCGCCCGCTCCTCGCCGCGGGCGGCCTGGGCCTCGGCGGTGGCGGCGCCGAGCCGGTGCTCCTCCTCCTCGCGGGAGAGCGCGGCCAGCCCCTCCTCGAGCCGGGCGCCGTCGAGCTCGAGCTGGCCGGTCCGCTCGGCGATCCGCGCCAGGTCCTCGCCGAGCTTCACCAGGTCCTTCTCCTGGTCGAGCAGGGCGAGCTCCTTCTCGCGGCCGTCGCGATCGAGCGACTTGAGCGCCGCCTCGAGCTGCGCGAGCCGGGTCTGGAGGGCCCGGTGGCGCTCCTGGCCGAGCGCGAGCTCGGTCTCGAAGCCCCGGACCGCCTCCTCCAGCTCCTGCACCTCGCGCCGGCGCTGGAGGGCGCCGTGCCCCTCCCCCTCCAGCGGGCCGCCGGTGACCACGCCGGAGGGGTCGAGGACCTCCCCGTCGAGGGTGACCAGGGTCCGCCGGACCGCCGCCGCCTGCCAGAGCGCGAGCGCCGCGGGCAGGTCGCGGACGATGAGGGCGTCGCCGAGGAGGAACCGGACCACCTTCTCGTAGGCCGGGTCGAAGCGGACGACGTCCACCGCCGCCGCCACCACCCCGGGGTGATCGCCGGCCGCGGCCGGCTCGCGCTCCGCGTCCGCCAGCCGGGAGATCGGGATGAGCGAGGCGCGCCCCTCGGCGGCCGACTTCAGGTAGTCGATCGCCTCGACCCCCTCGGCGTGGCTCTCGACGATCACGTACTGCAGCCGCTCGCCCAGCACCGCCTCGATCGCGCTCTCGTACTCCGGCGCCGCGGCGACCACGTCGGCGACGAGGCCGAAGACCCCGCGGTCCCGCCCCTCGCCCTGCCCGGCCCGGGTCATGAGGCTGCGCACCCCGCGGCCGTACCCCTCGTAGTTCCGGAGCACCTCGACGAGCGTCTGGAGGCGGGCGCGGCGGTCCTGCAGCTCCTCGCGCAGGGTGATGAGGCGCGCCTCGTTCTGGATGAACTCCGAGCGGGTCCGCTCGAGGAGCAGCTCCTGCGCCCCCCGCTGCTCCTCGAGCCGCAGCTTCAGCTGCCGGGTCTCGCCGAGCCGCTCGGCGAACCGGGCGCGCGACCCGTCGATCCGGACCGTCCGCTCGGCCAGCTCGGCCAGCTCGGCCCGGCTCCGGTCGAGCCGCGCCCGCTGGTCGAGCCGCTGGCGCTCGATCTGGGCCAGCTGGCTCCGGTGGCCGGTCGCCTCGCCGAGCGCCGCCGCGGCCTCGGCCCGGGCCGCGTCGAGCGAGCCCTGGGCGAGCCCCTGCTCCCGGGCCAGGTCGCGCAGCGCCGCCTCGGCCTCGCCCAGCCGCCCCTCGTCGGCGCCGGAGAGGTCGCTCAGGTCGTCGCGCTGGCGGAGGAGCGCCTCCCGCTCGGCGGCGAGCGCCTCGGCCTGGGCCTTGAGCCCCTCGACCTCGCTCGCCTGGACCGAGGTCCGGGCGGCGATCTGCTCGAGCTCCCGCTCCGCCGCCTCCACCGAGACGGCGGAGACCCGCGCCGCGCTCTCCAGCTCGTGCTCGCGGGCCGAGAGCTCGGCGAGCCGGGCCTCCTCCTCGGCGAGCCGGCCCCGGTCGGCCTCGGCGGCCGCCTCGAGCTCGGCGAGGCGCGCCGAGAGCTCGGCCTCCTCGGCACCGGCCGCCGCCTGCCGCGCCTCGGCGGCCCGCCGGGTCGCGGTCAGCTCGAGGTAGCGGACCGCGGCGGCGCGCAGGTCGAGCTCGCGGATCTCGGCCCGGAGCACCTGGTAGCGCTCGGCGCGGCGGGCCTGCCGGTTGAGCCCCTCCAGCTGCTTGCCGATCTCCTGGACGAGGTCGGCGACCCGCAGGAGGTTCTGGCGGGTGGCGTCGAGCCGGCGCTCCGCGGCCTCGCGGCGCCGCTGGTACTTGGTGATCCCCGCCGCCTCCTCGATGATCGCCCGGCGGTCCTCCGGGCGGGCGGAGACGATCTGGCCGATGCGCCCCTGCTCGATGATCGAGTAGGCGGTCCGGCCGATCCCCGAGCCGGCGAAGATGTCGTTCACGTCGGCGAGGCGCGCCGGCACGCCGTTCACCAGGTACTCCGACTCGCCCGAGCGGTGGAGCCGCCGCCCGACGGTGATCTCGCCGAAGCCCTGGTAGGCGAGCGGCAGCTCGCTCGGCCGGTCGTTCAGGAAGGTGAGGGTGACCTCGGCGATCGAGAGCGGCGCCTTCGACTCCGAGCCGTTGAAGATCACGTCCTCCATCGAGCGGCCGCGCAGCTGGCGCGCCGACTGCTCGCCGAGGACCCAGCGGATCGCGTCGGCGACGTTCGACTTGCCGCAGCCGTTCGGGCCGACGACGCCGGTCACCCCGTCGTCGAAGACCACGACGGTCCGGTCCATGAAGGACTTGAAGCCGACCACGTCGAGACGCCGGATGCGCATGGTGGGATCGCGATATCACGTCGCCGCGCCGGCTTCAAGGCAAGCCGTTGATCACGCAAGGGTTTTGCGGACGGCGGTGGGCGCGCCCGCCGGCCCCGCCCGGCGATTTCGCCCATCGAATCGCAGCGTTGGGTGACACGCCATGTATCGTCATGGGATCCCGGGGCGCGCGGCTCCCCCTGTCGGAGCGGCTCTCGTCTAGACTCGGCGACGTGCGCCCCCTCGGTCCCCTGCTGCGCAGCGTCGTGGTCGCCCTCGGACTCTCCACCGCCGTCGCCTGGTGGGTGGCGCGCACCGCCTTCCCGCTCGGCGAGGCGCAGCGCGCCGCGCTGGGGCTCGCCTTCGCGGTCGGCCTCGTGGCCTACGCCCTGCTCCAGGTCGCGGCGATCTGGACCATCGCCGCGCCCCTCCGGGCCGCCGCCGGCGCCCCGGGCCGCCTGGCGCCCGAGGCGGCGGTCGAGGCGGCGCTCGCCGCCCACCAGATCGGAA
>JAJXSQ010000241.1 GCA_021784495.1 Myxococcales bacterium
CGCCGGGGCGCCGGTGCCGTCGCGCGTCCTCCTCGTCCTGGTGGAGGCGGCGGAGCTCGACGAGGTCGGCGAGGGGCTCACCGCGGCGGTCGCGGCGGCGGTGGCGCCGGCCGAGGCCGCGGTCCGCGCCGCCTGCGCGGCGCTCACGGCCGCGCCGGCGCCGCTCAGTGCTTCAGCCCGTGGAAGAAGCGGGTCCAGCGGGGGCCGTCCGGCCCCCAGGAGGCGAGCGCGATCCAGGCGCGCCCCTTGATCCGCCCGACCGGCACCGGGCCGAAGACCCGGCTGTCGGCCGAGTGGTCGCGGTGGTCGCCGGCGAGCCAGACCGTCCCCTCCGGCACCACCTCGATCGGCACGTCGCCGCAGGGGCGCCCCGGGGTGCAGTAGGTGTGGAAGACGTGGGCGTCGAGCGTCTCCAGGTGATCGGTGCAGGGCTCCTCGACCCAGCCGCCGCGCTCCGGGCGGTTCCAGTAGCTGCAGGCGCCGGGGACGTCGATCCGGGGGACCGGGTGGCCGTTCACCGCGAGCCAGCCGTCGCGGATCTCGACGGTGTCGCCGCCGACGGCGACCACCCGCTTGATCAGGTCGTCGGCGGTCTCGGCGCCGTTGGGGTTGAGGAGGACGACGATGTCGCCGCGGCGGGGGGAGGACCAGCCGAGCTGCGCCGACGAGGTGAAGGGGAGGCGGGCGCCGTAGGCCCACTTCTCGACGATCACGTAGTCGCCGATCTGGAGCGTCGGCAGCATCGATCCCGAGGGGATGTAGACCGCCTCGTAGAGGAAGGTGCGGAAGGCCAGGACGGCCAGGATGGTGAACGTCCAGCCCTTCAGCTCGCTCCGCAGCTTCGCTCGATCCACGCCCAGGCCCCCTCGTCGCTACTCCGCGCGCATCGCCTCGACCGGATCGAGGCGCGACGCCCGCGCCGCCGGGTAGATCCCGAAGAGCAGCCCGGCGCCCGACGCGGAGGCGAGCGACAGTACCACCGCCCACGCCGGCACGCTCGCCGGGACGCCCACCAGCGCGTGGGCCAGGAGGGCGCCGCCGGCGCCGAGCAGGACGCCGACCACCCCGCCGAGCAGGGAGAGGGTCACCGCCTCGACGACGAACTGGGCCAGGATCCGGCTCCGCCGGGCGCCGAGCGCCATCCGCACGCCGATCTCCCCGGTCCGCTCGGTGACCGAGACGAGCATGATGTTCATGATCCCGATGCCGCCGACGAGGAGCGCGAGCGCGCAGACGCCGAGGGTGGCGGCGCCGACCAGGCGGGCGAGCCCCTCGAAGGTCTGGTTCACCGAGTCGTTGGTGAAGTAGTCGAAGTCGTTCTCGGCGAAGGGGGCCAGGCCGCGGAGGCGGCGGAGGGTGGCGACGACCTCGTCGATCGCCCGCGGCACGTCGGCCGGGGAGGTCGCGACCACCCCGAGGTAGTGGTCGCGGGGCCGGCCGAGCGCGAGCTCGTAGGCGGTCCAGGGGAGGACGGCGAAGGCGTCCTTCGACTCCAGCCCGAGGATGCTCCCCATCCGCGCCGCGACCCCGATCACCTCGAAGGGGACGCCGCGGATCCGGATCTCCCGGCCGAGCGGCCGGCCGCCCGGGAAGAGGGCGTCGGCCACGTCGGCGCCGATCACCGCCACCCGCCGGCCGAGCGCGACGTCGACCTCGGAGAGGAAGCGCCCCTCGCCGATGGTGATGGCGTTCGCCTCCTCGTAGTCGGTGACCGCGCCGACCACGGTGACCACCGGGCGGGTGGCGCGCTCCCGGGTGGCGATCACCTCGGGCCGGTCGAGGTTGTCCTCGATGGAGACGTGGGCGACGTGGGGGAGGGCGCGCAGCGCCTCGCCCTGCTCGCGGGTGAGCGGCCGGCGCTGGGCGAAGCGCGCCCAGTCCTGGTCGCCGAAGCCGGGGGCGGGCCACTTCTGGACCACGAAGGCGGCGTTCCCGAGCAGCGCCATGTCGCTGGTCACCTTGATCCGGAGCCCCTCGGTGAGCGCCATGGTGGCGACCACCGTCGCCGAGCCGATGACGATCCCGAGGAGGGTGAGGAGCGAGCGGAGCGGGTTGGCCCGGAGGGTGTCGAGGGCCATCGCCAGGGTGTCGAGGAAGCCGGTCATTCGTGGCGGAGCGCCTCCACCGGGTCGAGGTGGGCGGCCCGCCAGGCGGGCCAGCTGCCGAAGAGGAGCCCGACCGCCGCCGAGAAGCCGAGGCCGAGCGCCACCGCGCCGCCGGTCGCCGCGGCGGCCAGGGGGGTCACCTGGGCGAGGAGCAGGGCGGCGCCGAGCCCGAGCGCGGTGCCGAGCCCCCCCCCGAGCGCCGCCACCAGCGAGGACTCGACCAGGAACTGGAGGAGGATCGTCCGCCGCCGGGCGCCCAGGGCGCGGCGCAGCCCGATCTCTCGCGTCCGCTCGGTGACCGAGACCAGCATGATGTTCATGATCCCGATCCCGCCGACCAGGAGGGTGATGAACCCCACCCCGATCGCCACGCCGTAGAGCGCGCCGGTGAGCTGGCCGTAGAGCCGGAGGAACTGGTCCTGGCGGTTGATGGAGAAGTCGTCCTTGCGCCCCGGCGGCACGTGGCGGACCCGCCGGAGGATCCCCACCAGCTGGTCCTCCAGCCGCTCGAGCTCCCCGGGCGCGGCGGAGACGGCGATGACGATCGAGCGCCGCTTCCCGAGGTCGCGGAGGAAGGTGGTGAAGGGGATGGCGGCGTTCGAGTCGAGGTCCATCCCCAGCATCCGCCCCCGCCGCGCCAGGACCCCGACGACGGTGAAGGGGTGGCCGTCGATGGCCACCCGGCGGCCGGGGACGGCGTCCAGCGCCACCCCGGGGAAGAGCCGGTCGGCCACCTCGGCGCCGAGGACGGCCGACGAGCGGGCCAGCTCGAGGTCGGTCGCCGTCAGGTAGCGCCCGGCGGCGATCGTCCCCCCGCCGGTGAGCAGGTTGGCCTCGTTCGTCCCGGTGGTCCGGATCCGGGTGAGGGTGACGTCGCCGGCCGACAGGGTGGCGCGCATCCCGACCGAGGGGGAGACGGCCCGCGCCAGCGTCGCCTCGCGCTCGACGGCGGCCAGCTCGCGCGCCCCGACGTCGGGCCGGTTCCGCATCTCCCACCAGCTCTCGTTGGTGCCGAGCCACTGCCACTTGTCGACGTAGAGGGTGTGCGCGCCGAGGTTGCCGATCTGGGCGGCGAAGCTGGCGTCGAGCCCGTCGACGATGGCCACGATGGCGATGACCGTGGTCACCCCGATCACGATGCCCAGGGTGGTCAGGAAGGAGCGGAGCCGGTGCGCGGCGAGCGAGGCGAGGGCGATGCGGAGCCCCTCGCCCGCCTCCCCCAGGAGCCGCGCCGGCCGGAGGCTCACGCCGGCACCCGCCCCCCGCCGGCGCTCGCCAGCTCGCCGCCCGGGCCGTCCCCCAGCACCCGGCCGTCCATCAGCCGGATGGCGCGCGGGCAGCGGGCGGCGAGCCGGGGCTCGTGGGTGACCAGGATGAGGGTGTGGCCCCGGGCGTGGAGGTCGGCGAAGAGCCGGACGATCTCCTCCCCGGTCTGCGAGTCGAGGTTCCCGGTCGGCTCGTCGGCCAGGAGGATCGACGGCTCCCCGACGAGCGCCCGGGCGATGGCCACCCGCTGCCGCTGGCCGCCGGAGAGCTCGTTCGGCCGGTGGTGCATCCGGTTGGCGAGCCCGACCGAGCGCAGCGCCGCCTCGGCCCGCTCCCGCCGCTCCCGCCGCGGGAGCCCGCGGTAGACGAGCGGCAGCTCCACGTTCGCCAGGGCGGTCGCCCGGGCGAGGAGCTGGAAGGTCTGGAAGACGAAGCCGATCTCGCGGTTGCGCAGGTCGGCGAGCGCGTCGTCGGCGAGCGTCCCGACGTCGGTGCCGGCGAGGACGTAGCGCCCCGCGGTCGGCGTGTCGAGGCAGCCGAGGAGGTTCATGAGGGTCGACTTGCCGGAGCCCGACTGCCCGACGATCGCCACCCACTCGCCCTCGCGCACGTCGAAGGAGACGCCGTCGAGCGCCCGCACCAGCTCGCCGCCGACGACGTAGTGGCGGGTGAGCCGGTCGGCGGTGATGAGCGGCGCGGTCACGGGCCGGGCTTCCCCCCGGCCGCCGCCGGCGGCTTCTCCTCGGTGACCGCCCGGCCGTCGGTCAGGTCGCGGGAGAGGATCCGGTAGGGCCCCTCCACCACCTCCTCGCCGGCCTGGAGCCCGGCGGTGACCTCCAGCTCGGCGTCGGAGGCGAGGCCGGTCTCGACCGGGCGCAGGTGGGCGACGCCGTCCTTCACCACGAAGACCACCTTGCGCTGCCGCTCGCGCCGGGCCGGCTTCCCCGGCGTCGCCGGCGGGGGCGCGGCGGCCGCCCCGGCGCCGCCGGG
>JAJXSQ010000242.1 GCA_021784495.1 Myxococcales bacterium
CGCCGCGGTCGCGACCACCGCGAGCGCGGTGGCGGCCGCCAGCGCGGCGGTGGCCGGCCGCACCGGCCGCGCCGCCCGCCCCGGCTCGCCGAAGGCGTAGCCGATCAGGTCGGGCGGCCGCCGGAGCCTGCGCATGATCGGCTGGCAGGCGTCGACGCACTCGGCGCAGGCGATGCACTCCATCTGCGGCCCCTCGCGGATGTCGATGCCGGTCGGGCAGACCCGGACGCACGCCCCGCAGTCGACGCAGTCGGCGGCCCGTCGCGCGTCGTAGGCGACCACGAGGGTGTGGCGGTCGAAGAGCACGCCCTGGAGCCGGGCGTACGGGCAGGCGGTCGCGCAGAAGCGCCCGCGGACCAGGACGAGGTCGAGGAAGAGGACGCCGCCGAGGAGCGCCCACGCGCCGGCGGCCACCGGCCCGAGCGCGCCGCGCGCCAGCGCGCCCAGGAAGTCGAGCGGGGGGACGAAGTACCAGACGGCGGCCGCACCGGCGACGGCCGAGACGAGGGCCGCGAGCGCCAGGCCGGCGGCGCGCCGGAGCGGGCGGCGCCGGGGCCCCGGGGCGGGCTGGAGGAGCCGGGTCAGGTCGCCGAGCACCGTCTGCGGGCAGGACCAGCCGCACCAGACCCGGCCGAGCGCGACGGTGACCAGGAGGAGGCCGAAGACCGCGGCCATGGTGGCGGGGAGGAGGACGAAGGCCTCGTCCATCGCCAGCGAGCCCCCGAAGACGTGGAGCGCGAGGGAGGGGACGTCGAACCGGAGGGCGCTCTCCCCCCCGATCCGGAGGAAGGGCAGCCCGACGAAGAGGCCCGCCTGGACCGCCCCGGCGAGGCGGCGCGGGGGCTGGAGCGAGCGCCGCGGGGCCGGGAGCGTCCGCTCACCGATCGTCGTCATCGAGCATCTTGTACTTCGGCGCCTCGACGCTGTCGCGCCTCCGGCGGGCGTAGAGGTACGCCCAGACGCCGATCAGGACCGCGCAGAGCGTCAGCCCGAAGACGAGGTAGGCGAGCTCGCCGGCCATGGCCTCGCCTCAGCGCCGCCGGCGCATCTGGATGGCCGCGAGGAGCAGCGCCCCCCCGGTCGCCAGCGCGGTGAAGAGCACGGTGAGGAGGACGTTGGTCCCCGACGCACCGGCCGCGGCGGGGCCGGCCGCGGTCGCGGCGGCGAGCTCGCCGGCCTGGGTCCAGCCCGAGGCCCACGGCGAGTAGGCGAAGAGGTAGTAGACGCCCCACAGGATGAGCCCCACGAAGAGCGCCCACCAGCCGGCCGGGACCACGTGGGCCGTCTCCTGCGAGTCCATCGCCTCGGCGGTGTCGGGCAGCTCCTCGGTCATGGCGGTCCCTCCGGTCACCGGTGGTCGGCCGCGGGCGCCTTCGCGCCCTCGGCCGCCTCGTGGGCCTTCTCGGCCCGGATCCAGGCGATGATCGACCAGATGTCCTTCTGGGGGAGCTGGCTGCCGAACGCGGCCATGCCCCCGTCCGGCTGCCCCTTGCGCCCCTCGATGGGCTTGGCGTCCGAGCCGCCGCTGATCATGGCGAAGTAGGCGGCGTCGGGGAGGTCGGGGCGCTGGCCGAGGAAGACGTCGTCGACGAGGCTCGGCGCCACCCCCTCCTGCCCGCCGGCCTCGTCGCCGTGGCAGACGGCGCAGTTGTCGGCGAAGAGCTGCTTGCCGCGGGCGATGGCCGTCGGATCGTTCGCCACCGGGTTCGGGATCGAGAGGTCGGCGGCGCGCGGCGACTGGCGCGGGACCGCCGCCCCGAGCGTCTGGAGGTAGGCGACGACCGCGTCCATCTCGTCCTTCCCCGCGAGCGCGACCCGGACCGCGGCGAGCTCCGTCCTCAGCTCGGGGTGGACGAGGGCCAGCGCGTTGAGGTGGTCGGTCACCTCCGCCGGATCGAGCGGGCGCCCGGCGAGCCAGGCGTAGGAGGGCATGTTCGACCGGGCGAAGAAGGACTGCGGGTTCTCGAGGTGGCGCCGGTGCCAGCCGTCGGGCCGCTTCCCGCCCTCGCGCGCCAGGTCCGGCCCGGTCCGCTTCGAGCCCCAGAGGAAGGGGTGCTCGTAATAGAACTCGCCGGCCTTCGAGTAGTCGCCGTAGCGCGCGACCTCGCTGGGGAGCGGGCGGACGGTCTGGGTGTGGCAGCCGACGCACCCCTCCCGCTGGTAGACGTCGCGGCCGGCGAGCTGGAGCGGCGTGGGCGGCTTGAGCGCCTCGAGCCGCGGGTGCATGTCCGCCCGGAGCATCGGGTAGGCCATGGTGGCGATGCTCCCGGCGAGGACCACGACGGTGGTCGCCACCGCGAACGCGAAGGACTTCCGGTAGATCCAGCCGGACATGTCGGTTCCCCCTCGCTAGGCGACCGGCGCAGCGGCCGGGCTGGATCCGGGCGAGCCCTCGAGCGCCCGTCCCTTCCGGATGGTCATGAGGACGTTGTAGACGAAGAAGAGCATGCCCACCGCGAAGACGAGCCCGGCGAGCGTGCGGGTGTGCCAGTAGGGGTAGTTCTTGGCGAGCGTCTCCACGAACGTGTACTTGAGCGTCCCGTCGGCGTTGGTCGCCTTCCACATCGCGCCCTGCTGGATGCCGGTGATCCACATCGTCACCGAGAAGAGGAGCTGGCCGACGAGCACCAGCCAGAAGTGCACGTCGGCGATCCGCTCGGAGTAGATCGTCGTGCCGTGGATCCGCGGGATCACGTAGTAGATCGACCCGGTGACCACCATCGTCACCCAGCCCATGGTCCCCATGTGGACGTGGCCCGGCACCCAGTCGGTGAAGTGGACGAGCTGCGAGACGACCCGGAGCGCCTGGGTCGGCCCCTGGACGGTCTGGAGCCCGTAGAAGGTGATCCCGATGACGAAGAACTTGGTGAGGTAGTTGCTGCGCATCTTCGACCAGTCGGCGCCGACGGTGTAGTAGCCGTTCACCACCGAGCCCCAGGAGGGCGCGATGAGGAAGAGGGTGAAGACGATCCCCAGCGTCTGGAGCCAGTCGGGGAGCGGCGAGTAGACGAGGTGGTGGGCCCCGGTCCAGAGGTAGCCGAAGACGAGCGACCAGAAGGAGAGGATCGAGAGGCGGTGGCTGAAGATGGGCAGCCCGGTCGACTTCGGGAGGAAGTAGTAGAACATCGCCAGGATCGGGGTGGTGAAGAAGAACCCGACGATGTTGTGGCCGTACCACCACTCGACGTTGGCGGAGTTCACGCCCGAGAAGAGGTGGTAGCTCTTGGTGAGCCCGGCCGGGATCGAGAGGTTGTTCACGATCCAGAGGATCGCCACCGCGATCACCGTCCCGATCACGTACCAGAGCGCGACGTACATCTGCGGCTCCCGCCGCCGCGCGATGGTGCCGAAGACGTTCGCCGCGAACATCACCCAGAGCACCACCACCGCGAGGTCGAGCGGCCACTCGAGCTCGGCGTACTCGTTCGACTGGGTGTAGCCGGCCAGGAGCGAGAGCACCGCCGCCGCGATCGTCACGTTGAAGAGCCAGAGCTGCGCCCGCGCCAGCCGCGGGAAGAGGAGCGGCCGGCCGGAGAGCCGCATCACGATGTAGAGGCAGAGCCCGAAGATCGCCCCGCCGCCGAGGCCGAGCGCGAGCCCGTTGGTGTGGGCCGGGCGGAGCCGGCCGTAGGTCAGGTAGGGGGCGAAGTTGGCGGCCGGCGCCCAGAGCTGCACCGAGATGAGCAGCCCGATCAGGATGCCGACGACGCCCCAGGCCATGGCCGAGAGGATGAAGCCCTGGATCGTCCGGTTGTCGTACCGATAGTCATTCATGTGGCGGGTGCCCTCCGGGCGCGGCGGCGCGGCGCGTGCTGGCGCCCCCGAGCATACAGGAGGCCGATCCCCGCACCCCGCGCGAAATCGCCCCGTCACCCCATCCGAGGTCCGGGTCGAGCTCGGCGGGCGAAAGTTCGTCGCGCAGATCGTGCGCGGCCTCCACGCCTCCCCGGTCAGCGCTCGTCGCGCGCGCCGACGATCCCCTCGATCGCGTCAAGGAGCCGCGCCCGATCGAACGGCTTCTCGAGCCACTCCGCCCCCGTCACGGCTGCGCCGCCCGGCTCGCCCGGGAGGGCGCCGCCGGTGATGAAGACGAAGCGACGCGCGAGCTCCGGGCGGCGGCGGGAGACCTCCTCGCACAGCGCGGGACCGCTCATCCCGGGCATCGTGACGTCGCAGAGGATGACGTCCGGCATCGGATCGCGGTCGAGCCTCGCCAGCGCCTCCACGGCGTTGGCCGCCTCCTCGACGTCGAGGCGGCCGGCGAGCAGGCGGACGATGGCCGCCCGGATGAGCGGCTCGTCGTCGACGAGGAGGAGCCTCGCCCGCGCGGGCGCCGGCGCCGCCGCGGGCGCCTCC
>JAJXSQ010000006.1 GCA_021784495.1 Myxococcales bacterium
GCGGCGGACGGCGGCTCCCCGGGGCGGGCGGCGCCCGGGGGGCGGGGCGAAGCCGGACGGCGCCGCGCCGCGGATCGATCCGCGGGACCGGCTCCGGCGCGTCCTCTTCCTCGTCCCCTACGCGGTCCGCCACCCGGGCATCACCGTGAAGGAGCTGGCGCGCCGCTGCGGCGTCGGCGAGTCGGAGCTGGTGGAGGACCTCGACTTCCTCCTCGGGGTCGGCTCCCCGCCCTTCGCCCCCGACGACTTCCTCGACCTGTACGTCGAGGGGGACCGGGTCCACGTCGCGCTGCACCAGAGCTTCTCCCGGCCGCCCCGCTTCACCGAGAGCGAGGCGGCCGGGCTGGCGGCGGCGGCGCGGGCCCTGGGCGGCGACGGGGCGGCGCGGGCGGTCGGGGCGCTGCGGGAGGCGGTCCCGCGCGACCGGCGCGCCACCTTCGACGAGCTGGTGGAGCGGATCCACGCCGGCGCCCCCGCGGCGCCCGGCTCGATCCTGGGCCGCCTCCAGCGCGCCATCGCCGAGCGCCGGGTCGTCACGCTCGCCTACCGATCGGCGTCGAGCGAGGCGGAGCGGGAGCGGCTGGTCTCCCCCTTCACGCTCGCCCAGCGCTTCGGCCACTGGTACCTGTACGGCCAGGACTCCGATCGCGGCCGCCCCCTCGCCTTCCGGCTCGACCGCATCCGGGACTGCGCGGTGACCGAGGCGCGCTTCGCCCCTCCCTCCGAGGCCGACCTCGCGCGCGCGCGGCTCTTCTCCGAGCCGACCGGCGATCCCATCGCGGTCCGCCTGGGCCCCCTCGCCGCCGCCTGGGCCCTCGCCCGACCGGGGGGCCTCGACCTCGTGAAGCGGACCCCCGACGGCGGCGCGGTGGTGGAGCTCCGGGGAGTCTCGGAGGAGTGGGCGACCCGCTTCGCCCTCTCCTTCGGCGGCGGGGCGGAGGTGATCGGGGGGGCGGGCGCGCGCCGCCACTTCGTCGAGACGGTCCGCCGGACGCTCGCCCGGTACGGTTGACCCGGGGCGAGCGGGCCCCAGGGTCCCGTCCGGGGATCGCCCATCCCCCGGAACCATGCAGGTTTTCCCTGGCACGCCGCGCGCAGGATTCCACGGCGCCATCGGGGGGTGGTCGGAGGCCGCGTGGCGAGGGTCCTCATCGTCGACGACACCGACATCGTGCGCCGGGCGCTCGAGGTCGCGGTTCGGCGCATGGGGCACACCGCCGTGAGCAGCGCCGACGCGGTCGAGGCGCTCGCGATGGCCCAGCGCCAGCCGCCCGACCTCGCCCTCCTCGACTACCGGATGCCCGGGATGGACGGCGCGCTCCTCTTCCACGAGCTCCACGCGTCGCTCGGCGACCGCTGCCCCAAGGTGCTCTGGGTCTCGGCGACGCCGCGGGAGGAGGTCCTCCGGGAGACGGCCGCGGACGGCCCGCCGGCCGGCTTCGTGCGCAAGCCGTTCCACCTCGACGACCTGGTGCGGCTCGTCGAGGACGCGCTCGGCAAGGCCTGAGGGGGTCGGCGCCCCTCCCCCGGCGCGCTGCCGGGAGGCGGGCGCTGGCAAGGACCCGCGCCGCCGTGCCAGTCTCCGTCCGCGCGCCCCGGCCCGGGGCGCCGGTTCGAGGAGGCGGCGCGCGGCGATGGCACGGTACGATCTGGCGGTGGTGGGCGGTGGGGTGAGCGGGCTGTCGCTCGCCTGGCGGGCGGCGCGGGACGGGCGCTCGGTGATCCTCCTCGAGCGCTCCCCTCGGCTCGGCGGCTGCGTGCGGACGGAGCGGACCGACGGCGGCTACTGGTTCGAGCTCGGCGCCCACACCGCCTACAACAGCTACGGCGCCTTCCTCGACCTGGCCGTCGCCTCGGGGCTGCGCGACGCGGTCGTGGAGCGCGGCCCGGCGCGCGCGCGGTTCGGGCTCCTGCGCCAGGGCGAGGCCCGCTGGCTCACGCCGCCCCGGGTGCTCCTCGAGCTCGGCTGGCTCGAGGCGGCGGTCCACCTGCCGGCCGGCCTCCTCGCCTCGCGGCGCGGCCAGACCCTCTACTCGCACTTCTCCCGCCTCCTCGGCCGCCGGAACTACGACCGGGTCCTCGGCCCCTTCCTCTCCGCCGTCCCGTCGCAGCGGGCCGACGGCTTCCCCCTCGAGGGCCCCGGCTCGCTCTTCAAGAAGCGGCCGCGGCGCGCCGGCTTCCCGCGCTCCTTCGGCTTCCGGGACGGGCTGCAGTCGGTCTGCGACGCGGCGGGGCGGACGGAGGGGATCGCGGTGGAGCGCGGGGTGGAGGTGACCGGGCTCGCCCGCGGCGGCCCGGGCTTCACCGTGTCGGTCGCCGGCGGCCGGACGATCGAGGCCTCCCTGGCGGCGCTCGCGGTCCCCGCCGACGCGGCGGCGCCCCTCCTGCGCGGCGACTTCCCGGAGCTCGCCGCCCTGGTCGCGCGGGTGGGGACGGCGACGGTCGAGAGCGTGGGAGTGGTCCTCCCCCGCGAGCGGTGCTGGATGCCGGAGTGCGCCTTCCTGGTGCCGGTCGACGACTCCTTCTTCTCCTGCGTGACGCGCGATCCCTTCCCCGACCCGTCGCGGCGCGCCTTCGCGTTCCACTTCCGCCCCACCACCACCCGCGAGGAGCGGCTGGCGCGGGTCCTCGAGGTGCTCCGGGCCGGCGAGCGCGACCTGCTCCACCTCGCCGAGGCACGGGTGGTCCTGCCCGCTCCGGCGCTCGGCCACGGCGAGCTGGTCGCCGAGATCGATCGCTGCCTCGCGCCGACCCGCCTCGCCCTCACCGGCAACTACTTCGACGGCCTCGCCATCGAGGACTGCGCCGGCCGCTCCGAGCGGGAGTGGCGGCGGCTCTCGCGCTGACGCGCCGGGCGGGTCGCGACCCGTCCGGGGCTGGCCCGGAAGGAGCCCCGCACCCATTCCGGGGTGGCCTACGGGGCCACGACGTCTATTCTGCCTGCCACTCGAACCCCGTCGCCACCGCCGCCCCTCCAACGAATCGCCCGAGGAGCGGCACGTCGTTTTTCCGCAGCCGTGTCGGAAGTTCTCCCGCCGCTCACCAGAGAGCGGCCAAATTTCGCAGGCCGATCGGTGGCACGATCGGTGCTTTGGGGGCCGCGCGTGAACGGACTCACACTCCTGATGGCCCTCTCCGTCGCCGCCGGACCCCCGCAACAGCCGGGGCCCGCCGGCGCGGCGGGCGGGGCGACCTCGGCGAAGCTCCAGGCACTCCCCCCGACGCCGCCTCCGGCGAGCCCGCCCCCGGCGCCGTCGCTCGCGCCGCCGCCGCCTCCCGACCGGGAGACCACCCCTCCCAAGGTGACCGGCGATCTCGAGCCGGGGAGCCTCGGCCCGCCGACCCGGGCCATGACCCTCGACGACGCGATCGGCTACGCGCGGGAGCACCAGCCGAGCCTGGTCGCGGCCCGGGCCCGCCTCCTCGCCGTCCAGGCCGACGCCGACGTCCCGCGGGCCCTCTACATGCCGCGGGTCACCGCCACCGCCCAGGCCTTCGCGGCGACCTCGAACGACGACACCGCGACCTACACCGCCACCTACGGCATCGACCTGCCGCGCGTCGGCGCCACGCAGATCGACACCTCCGGCTGGAAGCCCTACCCGTCGACCCTCGGCGGCATCGGACTGCGCCAGGAGATCTTCGACTTCGGGCGGATCGCGGCGCTCGAGGCGGCGGCCGACGCCCGGGTCGAGGCGGAGAAGGGGCTGACCGACACGGTCCGGCTCGACGTGATCTACGCGGTCGAGAGCGGCTACTACGCGGTGCAGACGGCGAAGGGAGTGCTGGCCGCCGCCGACGCCGCCTACCGCCGGTCCAAGCTCAACTACGACACCGCCTCCGCCGGCGTCGACGCGGGCCTGCGGGAGCCGATCGAGATGACGCGGGCCGAGGCCGACCTGGGCCGGTTCGACGTGGCCCGGGTCCGCGCCCGCGCCGGCGTCGCCGCGGCCCAGGCGGTCTTCGCCGCCGTGGTCGGCGTGCCCGAGACCCTCCTCGACGCCTCGGGGCGGGAGGCGCCGCCGCCCCCCTACCCGTCGCTCGACGCCGCCATCCGCCAGGCGCTCCAGCGGGACCCGCTCATCCGCTCGCGCCGCGCGCGGGTCACCCAGCAGCACGAGACGACGACCGCCATCGCCGCCGAGCTCCGCCCGGACATCTCGCTCACCTCCACCGTCTCGGAGCGCGCCGGCGGCGCGCCGACCACCGCGGGCGTGATCGCCAGCGGCGGCGGCTACCTGCCGAACACCCCGAACTGGGACGCCGGCCTGGTCTTCACCTGGCCGATCGTCGACTTCGCGGTGAAGGCGCGCGAGAGCGCCAGCCGGTCCCTCGAGGGCGCGCGCGAGGCGGAGGTGGCGGAGCAGGTGCAGATCCTGAGCGCCCGGGTCCAGGAGGTGTACGTCCGGCTCGTCTCGGCGCAGGAGGCGCTCCCGGCGCTGGTGAAGACCCTCGGCGCCGCGCGGGCCAACTACGACCAGGCGGAGGCCCGCTTCAAGAACGACCTGGGGACGGCGGTCGAGCTCGCCGACGCCCAGGCGCTCCTCACCACCGCCGAGGTCGACGTGACCATCGGAACCTTCGAGCTGATGCGGGCGCGGGCGAGCCTCGCCCGCGTCGTGGCGGAGAACCTGTGAGCAGAGAGAGCCCATCCATGGAACGGACCGAACACGGCCGCGGCGCGGCCCCCTCCGATGCGCCGGCCGTCGCCCGGTCGACCGCCGGCGAGCCGGCGCGCCCCCCCCCGACCGACTCGGGCCCTCCACCGGGCGGTGGCTCGCGCCGGATCCCGCTCACCGTGGGCGCCGGGGTGGTGCTGGTCCTGGCCCTCGGCGGCCTCATGATCTGGCGGGCCGAGAGCCGCACCAACAAGATCGCCCTCTCCTCCGCTCCCACCCCGGTGACGGTGGTGAAGGCCGGCGACACCCCGTACCGCGAGGTGCGCAGCTACATCGGGACCGTCCGGCCCTGGGTCGAGGCGAGCGTCGGGCCCCAGTTCATCTCCGCCTACGTGCTCACCGTCCTGGTCCGCCCGGGCGCGGTGGTCAAGGCGGGGCAGGTGCTCGCCACCCTCGACTGCCGCAACGAGTCGAGCGCCAGCGAGGCGATCTCCTCCGAGGCGCGCGCGATCGAGGCGCGGCAGAAGGCGATCGCCGACGAGGCGGCCCGGACCCAGAAGCTCCTCTCCGGCGGCTTCGTCTCCGAGAACTCGGTGGAGATGAAGCTCGCCAAGAGCGCCGCGGAGGAGGCGAGCCTCGCCGCCCAGCGCGCCAGCCTGGCCCAGAGCACCCTCCGGGTGAGCGACTGCGTCCTGCGGGCGCCCTTCGACGGCGAGGTGGGCAACCGCTTCGCCGATCCGGGCGCCTTCGTCCGCCCGGGCATGCCCATCGTCACCGTCGTCGACCGGAGCACCGTCCGAATGGTCGGGGACGCGCCGGAGAGCGACTTCGCGGTGGTGAGCGCCGGGACGCCGGTCCGGGTCCGGCTGCTCTCCAGCGCGACCGAGATGAAGGCGGCCGTCACCCGGCGCGCGCCGGCCGCCGACCCCGGCACCCGCACCGTCCACTTCGAGATCGACGTGTCCGACCCGAAGCGGACCATCCCGGTCAACACCACGATGGAGGTGCGGGTCGACGTCGGGACGCCGGTCCCGGCCTCGTCGATCCCCATCTACGCGGCGACGGTGGCCAACGCCAAGGCGACGATGTTCACCGTGAAGGGCGACGTGGCCTCCTCCCTCACCGTGGTCCCCATCGGCGAGATCGAGGGGCGGCTCTACTTCCACCCGGCGGACCTGGCGCCCGGGACGGAGGTGGTGACCGAGGGCCGGGCGCTCCTCTCCAACGGCGCCAAGGTGGCGGCCCACGAGGCGCCGGCCCCCGTGCACGGGAGCCACGCCGAGATCATCCCGGACGGCGGGGAGGCGCATCCGTGACCGGCCTGTCGCTGCGCAACCCGATCGCGATCTTGATGATCTGCATCGGGCTGATGGTCTTCGCGGGGGTGGTCACCCCGCGGATGAGCATCGACACCTTCCCCGAGCTCACCCCGCCGGTGCTCATCATCGGCACCCTGGTGCCGGGGCTCGGGCCGAAGGACATGGAGAAGACCATCTCCTGGCGCCTCGAGAAGTACGTGAGCTCGACGCCGGGCGTCGACCACGTCGAGAGCGTCTCGCGCAACGGCCTCTCGATCATCTACGTCTGGCTCAAGTGGGGCACCGACCTCAACTCCTCGCAGACGCTGGTGCAGGAGGAGACCACCTTCGCGATGGCGGCCATCCCCAAGTCGCTCGGGGTGCTGCCGCCCTTCGTCCTCCAGTACGACCCGTCGAACGCGCCGGTGGTGCAGGTGGTGGTGACCGGCACCGGCTACACCGGCCCCCAGCTCTACGACTACGCGTTCAACAACGTCGAGCCGCTCCTGGAGGGGATCTCCGGCGTCGCCAGCGCCGCCCCGGACGGCGGCCGGATGCGCCAGATCAACGTGATCGTCGATCCGGTGAAGGCGCAGGGGAGCCAGCTCACCGCCGAGGAGGTGGCCGGCGCCGTGGGCCGCTCCAACGCGCTCCTCCCGGCC
Organism: Myxococcales bacterium; assembly: GCA_021784495.1. Lineage (GTDB taxonomy): Bacteria > Myxococcota > Myxococcia > Myxococcales > Anaeromyxobacteraceae > JADKCZ01. Next base: position 6,580 of record JAJXSQ010000006.1, read on the forward strand.
GGCGAGTTCATCTCCAAGGCCTTCGACGCCAACGTCTACACCGACGCCGTCCCCGAGCGCGTCAAGACCATCGGCGACGCGCCGATCAAGGTCGTCGGCAAGCGCGAGGTGCTCATCCGCGACGTCGCCCGGGTGGAGGACGGCGGCACCCCGCCGACCCAGTCGGTCTCGGTGAACGGCGAGAACGCGGTCTACCTCAACGTGCTCCGCATCCCGGGCGGCAACACCCTGGAGATCGTCGACGCGGTGAAGAAGATCGTCGGCGGCCTCCGCGACCTGCCCCCCGGGGTCCAGGTGAAGGCGGTCTTCGACCAGTCCAGCTTCGTCCGGACCACCTACAAGGGGCTCCAGCGCGAGATCATCCAGGCCCTGATCCTGATCGGCATCGTCATCCTGCTCTTCCTGCAGAGCATGCGCGGGACGCTGATCGTCTCCTTCGCCATCCCGCTCTCCTTCGCCATCACCCTGATCGTCCTCTACGCGTCCGGCCAGACGCTCAACGCCTTCACCCTCGGCGGATTGACCCTGGCCATGGGACGGCTGGTCGACGACGCGGTGGTGGTGCTGGAGTCGATCCACCGCCACCAGCGCGCCGGCCTGCCCATCTACCGGGCGGCGCTCGAGGGGGCCAACTCGGTCGCCCTCCCGGTGCTGGCCTCGACCCTCACCACCATGGCCGTCCTCCTGCCGGTGATCCTCCTCGCCGGCCTCGCCCAGAAGCTCTTCGCCCCGCTCGCGCTGACGGTGGCGGTGGCGATGATCGCCTCCTACTTCGTCTCCATGGCGGTCACCCCGGTCGCCTGCCGCTACTTCCTCGGCCACGCCGAGCACGGCCGGCTCGGGAAGGCGGTGGAGGGCTTCATCGATCGCGTGGCGGCCGGCTACTCCGAGCTCCTGCGGCGGACGCTCCCCTTCCGCGCGACCATCATCGTCGCCGCCGCGGTCCTGGTGGCCGGCGCGGCCTGGGCGGCGGGCCGCCTCCCCAGCACCTTCTTCCCGGACATCGACGAGGCGATGGACATGATCTACGTCCGCTTCGCCCCGGGCATCTCCCTCCCCGACGCCGCGGCCAAGCTCAAGGCGATGGGCAAGGCGGTCAAGGCGGCCCTGCCCCCCGGCACCGTCGAGATGGTGATCGAGAACCTGGGCACCCCGCAGAACGCCCGGAGCGCCATCGTCAGCCCCAACGTCGCGCCCAACACCGGCTTCCTCCGGCTGCAGTTCTCCGATCCCGAGGAGCGGACGCTCACCCAGGCCCAGATCGCCTCGCGCGCCCGCGACGTGCTGACCCGCGAGTTCCCCGGCGTCGAGACCCTCCAGTCGCCGGGCGGCCTCGTGGCCAGCGTCTTCGCCAACGGCTACATCGCGCCGCTGGCGGTGGAGATCGTCGGCGACAACCTCGAGGTGATGGACCGGCAGGCCAAGGCGATCGCCGACGTCGCCCGGACGGTGCCGGGGGTGCGGGACGTCCGCCTCTCCGTCCAGCTCCACTACCCGGAGATCCACGTCGACACCAAGCGCGAGACGGCCGGGCTCGTCGGCGTCGACGCCAAGGCCGCGGCCCAGACCACCCTGGACGCGACCCTCGGCAACATCAACACCCCCAGCGTCTGGATCGACCCCCAGAACGGCCAGTCCTACTACGTCGTCACCTACTACGACCCGGACCGGGTCGCCGAGACGGCGCAGCTCGCCCAGCTCCCGGTGCGCGTCGACCAGGAGGGGCGGCCGGTCCTGCTCGGCGCCTACGGGCTCATCCGCCGGGAGGCGGGGCCGATCGCCGTCGAGCGGAACCACCTCGAGCGCGCCCTCCACGTCCTCATGCAGACCGAGGGGCGCGACATCGGCACGGTGTCGAAGGACCTCGACACCGCGCTGGCCACCGACCCGCGCACCCGCGAGATCCACTACGACTGGGTGGGCCAGGTCCAGCTCATGCGCGAGACCTTCTCCGGCCTCGGACTCGCCCTGGGGCTCGCGGTCATGGTGGTCTTCATGATCATGGCCTCGCAGTTCAAGTCGCTGCGCCTCCCCTTCGTCATGCTCTTCACCATCCCGGTCTCCCTCCTCGGCATCGTGCTGGCGCTGATGGCGGCCGGGCAGGGCTTCTCCATCACCGCCCTCATGGGCATCCTGATGGTGATCGGCATCGCGGTGTCGAACGGCATCCTCCTCGTCGACGACGCGAACCGCCGGCTCATGGAGGGGGTCGAGCGGGTGGAGGCGATCGTGGCGGCGGCCCGCTCCCGCTTCGTGCCCATCATGATGACCAGCCTCGCCACCGTGATCGGCCTGATCCCGACGGCGACCGGCCTGGAGCGCGGCTCGGAGGCGAACCAGCCGCTGGCGCTCGCGGTGGTCGGCGGGCTCACCTCCTCCACCTTCCTGTCCCTCTTCCTCGTCCCGGTCATGTTCCTCATCTTCGCCAGCGCGCGCCCCGAGCCGGCCGAGGACGAGGGGCCCGCGGCGGCCCAGAAGGCGCACGCGTGACCTCCCGGATCCTGGTCGCCATCGACGCCTCCCCCCGGGCCGCGTCGGTCCTCCGCGCCGCGCTCGCCATCGGCGGGAAGCTCGGCGCCCGGGTGCACCCGCTCCGGGTCATCTCGGTGCCGCCCGAGTTCCCCCCCGCCGCCGCCGGCGCCCCGGCCGACCCGCTCCCGGCCGTCCTCGAGACGCAGGCCCGGGAGGAGCTGGCGCGGCTCTTCGCCTTCGCCGCCCCGGGGGCCGAGCTCGAGCGCCCGCTGGTGCGGAGCGGCGTCCCCTGGCAGGCGATCCTCCGGGCGGCCGACGAGACCGACGCCCAGCTGATCGTCATCGGGTCGCACGGCTACCACGGCTGGGACCGGGTCCTCGGGACCACCACCCTCGACGTCCTCAAGGAGTCGAGCCGGAACGTCCTGGTGGTCCAGCAGGGCCAGCCGATCGGCTGAGCGGCCGAGGGCCTTCGGCGCGCCCGCGCCGGGCGGAGCGCGCCGTCAGTGGGTGCGGGCCCGCCCGGCCGCCCGGGCGCCGGCGAGCAGGCCGACGACCCCCAGCGTCTCGGCGAGCCGGGCCGCGAGGCGATCGGGGCGGAGCGCGCCGGCCGGGGCCACGAAGATGGTGTCGTCCCCGGCGATGGTCCCCAGCACCTCGGCGAGCCGGGCGTCGTCGATGGCCCGCGCGATCGCCGGCGCCCCGCCGGCCGCGGTCCGGATCACCACCAGCGAGCCGTTGGCCGCGATGGCCAGGACGAGCCCCCGGACCGCCGCCAGGCCGTCGTCCGGCGGCGCGTCGAGCTCGTAGAACGCCCCGTCGGGCCGCGAGACCCGGCGGGCCCCGAGCCGGGCCAGATCGCGGGAGAGGGTCGCCTGGGTGGCGCCGAGCCCCTCCTGGCGCAGCGCGGCCTGGAGCTCCTCCTGCGTGCCGATGCGGCGAGCCCGCAGGATCCGGGCGGCGACGGCGCGGCGGCGGTCGGCGCGGCTCACGAGGCGGTCACCAGCGAACCGACGCCGCGGTCGGTGAAGAGCTCGGCGATCACCGTGTGCGGCTGGCGCCCGTCGAGGACGTGGACCCGCTCGACCCCGCCCGCCAGCGCGGCCTGGATGGCGAGCGCCTTCCAGCGCATGCCGCCGGTGATGGCGCCGGCGTCGATCCGCCGGCGCAGGTCGGCGCTGGTGATCTGGCGGACGAGCTCGCCGTCGGGCGCCGACTCGAGCACCCCCGGGACGTCGGTGAGGTAGATGAGCTTCTTGGCCCCGAGCGCCGCCGCCACCGCGGCGGCCACGTCGTCGGCGTTGATCGAGAGCCCGGTCCCGTCGGCGGCGATCCCGATGGGGGAGATGACCGGCACGTAGGCGCCCTCCAGGAACATCCCCAGGAACTTCCGGTTCACCTCGACGACCCGGCCGACGTACCCCAGGTCGACCCCGCTCTCCAGCCCGCGCTTCTCGGCGCGCAGGAGCGTGCCGTCCTTGCCGGAGAGGCCGACCGCGTTGGCGCCGCGGGCGTTCAGGAGCGCCACCAGCTCCTGGTTCACCTTGCCGGTGAGGACCATCTCGACGATCGGCAGCGAGGCGGCGTCGGTGATCCGCAGGCCGTCCACGAACTCCGACCGCTCCCCGAGCTTCTCGAGCGTCCGGGTGATCTCCGGCGCGCCGCCGTGGACCACGACCACCTTGAGCCCCACGCGGCGCAGGAGGGTCACGTCCTCGGCGAAGGCCACCTTCAGGCTCTCCTTCACCATGGCGGCCCCGCCGTACTTGATGACCGCCACCTGGCCGGCGAACTGGGCGATGTACTTGAGCGCCTCGACGAGGAGCGTCCGCTTGAAGGCCGGGCTGTAGTTGGCGACCTTGTCGTCCTTGGCCATCATGCCGTCCGGCCGCTGGACGATCATCGAGGTGTAGTCGGCGTTGATCTTGACGTAGTCGTAGGTCAGATCGCAGCCCCAGGCCGTCGCCCGGGCGTCGCCGTCGGCGAGCTCCACCAGGACGTCCACCCGCGCCTCGCGCAGCCGCACCCGGAGCGCCTCGAGGTCCACGTCGGCCGGCGCCCCGCGCTCGAAGACCACCACCCCCTGCAGCGAGACCCGCGCCCGGAAGGGATCGACCGGCCAGCCCTGCGAGCCGGCGCGGCTCCCGACGGTGGCCAGCACCCGCCCCCAGTTCGGATCGGCGCCGAAGAGCGACGCCTTCACCAGCGGCGAGTGGGCGATCGACCGCGCCAGGTCCCGGGCCGAGACCTCGCTCGGCGCCCCGGTCACCACCACCTCGACCAGCTTCGTCGCCCCCTCGCCGTCGGCCGCCATGGCCCGGGCCATCTCGCCGAGCAGGTCGGCGAGCGCCGCCTCGAAGGTCTCGAGGTCCGGCCCGGGCTCGGCGATCCGCGGGTTGCCGGCGAGGCCGTTCGCGAGCACGAGGACGGTGTCGTTCGTGGACATGTCGCCGTCCACGGTGAGCATGTTGAAGGTCCGGTGGACCGCCCGGGCGAGCACGTCCTGGAGCGCCCGGGGGGTGATGGCGGCGTCGGTGGCGACGATCGCCAGGGTGGTGGCCAGCTGGGGGGCCAGCATCCCCGACCCCTTGGCGACGCAGGAGATGATCGCGGTCTTCCCGCCGAGCGTCACCTCGCGCGCCGCCATCTTCGGGCGGGTGTCGGTGGTCATGATCGCCTCGGCCGCGTGCTCGGGGTGGTCGCCGAGCGTCTCGACCAGCCCGGGGAGCGCGGTGACGACCTTCATCGCCGGGAGCCGCACCCCGATCACCCCGGTGGAGGCGGCCAGGACGGCCCGCTTCTGGATCCCGAGGGCGTCGGCGACCGCGCCGCGGATCACCGCCACGTCGTCGAGCCCGCCCGGGCCGGTGAGGGCGTTGGCGTTCCCCGAGTTGGCCACCACCGCCCGCATCCCCTCGGCCGGGACCCGCGCCCGGCCGTCCTGGACCGGCGCCGCCGCGGCGCGGTTGACGGTGAAGACGCCGGCCGCGGCCGCCGGGTGGTCGCTCACCACCAGCGCCAGGTCGCGCCGGGCCGGCTTGAGGCCGCTGGCCACGCCGCCGAAGCGGAAGCCCTTGGGGATCCGCACGTCAGCCTCCCAGGAGGTCGAGGCCGTCGACCTCCGGCCACCCGAGGGCGGCGTTCATCGCCTGCACCGCCTGGCCGGCCGCCCCCTTCACCAGATTGTCGATCGCCGAGACGACCACCGCCACCCCGGCGCGGTCGTCGAGCGCCGCGCCGAGGTGGATCCGGTTGGTCCGGACGACGTCCTTCACCAGCACCCGGTCGGCGGCCAGGATCCGGACGAAGGGCTCGCCGGCGTAGGCCGCCTCGAGCGCCCCCCGCAGGTCGGCGCCGGTCGTCCCCGCCCGCACCGGCAAGGCGGCGGTCGCCAGGATCCCGCGCCGCAGCGGCACCAGGACCGGGGTGAAGGAGATCGGGCCGCAGCCGCCGGCGGCGCGGGCCACCGTCTGCTCGATCTCCGGGACGTGCTGGTGGCGCCCGAGCCGGTAGGCCCGGAGGTCCTCGTCCACCTCGACGAAGGCGTAGTCCTCGGTCGCCTTGCGCCCGGCGCCGGAGACGCCGGAGAGCCCGGTGACGGCGATCGGGCCCGGCGCCGCGACCTTCGCCCGCAGGAGCGGCGCGAGCGCCATCGCCACCGCGGTGGCGTAGCAGCCCGGGTTCGCGATCAGCCGCGCCCCGCCCAGCCCCGCCCGCGCCAGCTCCGGCAGGCCGTAGCGCGCCTCGGCGAGGAGCGCCGGGTGGGCGTGCTCGAAGCCGTACCAGGGGGGGTAGAGGGCCGGGTCGGCGAGCCGGAAGGCGCCGGAGAGGTCCACCACCCGCGCCCCCGCCGCCACCAGCCGCGGGGCGAGCTGGTGGGAGGTCTCCGCCGGGGTCGCCAGGAACACGAGATCGGCGCCCAGCGCCTCGCTCTCGGCCAGCGGCCGGTAGGGGAGCGCCGCCGCCGGCCCGTCGAGGGGGAGGCGCGCGCCGGCCCGCTCGCCGGCCCAGCGGTCGGAGGTGAGGCCGACGAGGCGCACCCGCGGGTGCCGGGCGAGGAGGCGGGTCAGCTCCAGGCCGGAGTAGCCGGAGGCGCCGACGACGGCGACGGTCAGCTCATGCATGGGGACGCATAATCATGCATCCGGGCCCGCCGCGCAAGCGCCGCTCACGGCGCGCCGGCGAGCGACTCCGGCCGGTCGCCCTCCAGCCGCCCCAGGAGGCGGAGGAGCCCGTCGATGAGCGTCACCGGGTGGGGCGGGCAGCCGGGGACGTACAGGTCGACCGGCACGCCGTCGATCGCGCCGTCGAGCCCGTCGCCGCAGACCGGGCTCCCGGCGAACACCCCCCCGGAGATCGCGCAGGCGCCGACGGCGACGAGGAGCCGGGGCGCCGGGGTCGCCTCCCAGGTCCGGCGGAGCGCGTCGCGCATGTTCGCGCCGACCGGGCCGGTCACCACCAGCCCGTCGGCGTGGCGCGGCGAGGCGACGAACTGGATCCCGAAGCGCCCCAGGTCGAACTGGACGTTGCCCGCGGCGTTCAGCTCCGCCTCGCAGCCGCCGCACCCGCCGGCGGAGACCTGCCGCAGCTTGAGCGAGCGCCCGAAGAGGCGGCGCATCCGGCCGTCGAGCGCCCGCGCCAGGGTCGGCGCGTCGCCCCGGACCACCAGCTCCTCCCGGGCGCGCATGGCGAGCCGGTGGTCGCGGGTGAAGACGATCGCCCGCGCGGGGCAGGCCTCCTGGCAGCGACCGCAGAAGACGCAGGCGCCGGCGTCGATCGCCAGGCCGCCGGCGCCGGTCCCCAGCACCGCCCCGGTGGGGCAGACGTCGGCGCAGGCGGCGCAGCCGGCGGCGCAGCGGTCGGGCGCGAGGGCCGGCCGGCCGCGAAAGCGCGCCGGGAGGCGGGCGGCGCCGCCAGGGAAGGCGATGGTCTGGTGGCCGAGCCGGAGCCGGGCGCGGAGGATGCCGATCACAGGTCGTGCCCCGCGTAGGAGAGGTCGAAGCTCTTGTTGCAGAGCGGGAAGTCGCTGATCTGCTGGCCGCGCAGGGCCACCTGCAGCCCCATCCAGTCGTGGAAGGAGGGGTCGACCACCTTGTAGCGGGCGAAGCGGCCGTCGGCCCCGGTCCGGATCGCGTGGCAGATCTCCCCCCGCCAGCCCTCGACCAGCGAGATCACCAGCCGGTCGCCCCGCGGGGGCGGGACCGCCACCGCCACCGGCCCCGGGGGGAGCGCGCGGAGCGCAGCCGCGACGAAGGCGGCGCTCCAGGCCGCCTCGTCGCGGCGGATCCGGGCCCGGGCGGCGACGTCGCCCGCCTCCTGGACCGCCGGGGTGAGCCGCGCCGCGTCGTAGGGCGGGAAGGGGTGCGAGGCCCGGGCGTCGGTCGCGATCCCGCTGGCGCGGCCGGAGGGGCCGACGAGGCCGAGGCGCCGGGCCAGCCGCGGCGCGACGACGCCGATCCCGTCGATCCGGTTCCGGACCGACGCGGCGCGGAAGAAGACGCGCGCCGTCCCCTCGACCTGCGCCCAGGCGCGATCGATCCGCGCGGCGAGCGCGGCGGCCTCCCCGGCGGAGAGATCGAAGCGGACGCCGCCGGGGATCACCAGGCCCCGGCCGAAGCGGTTCCCGCAGAGCTCGGCGAGCGCGTTCAGGAACTCGGCGCGGAGCGCGCCGCAGGCGCTCGCGGTCGGCTGGAAGCCGATGTCGGCGGCGAGGCCGCCGAGGCCGCCGACGTGGCTCGCCAGCCGCTCGAGCTCCAGCGCCACCGCCCGGAGGGCCGCCGCCCGCGGCGGCGCCTCGACGCCGGCGAGCCCCTCGACGGCGCGGGCGTGGGCGAGCGCGTGGCCCACGGCGGTGTCGCCGGCGATCGACTCGACCAGGGCCACGGTGCGCGCCGTGGGGCCGCCGGCGAGGAGCCGCTCGACGCCGCGGTGCTGGTAGCCGAGCGAGATCTCCAGGTGGAGGACGCTCTCGCCGTGGCACTGGAAGCGGAAGTGGCCCGGCTCGATCACCCCGGCGTGGACCGGGCCGACGGCCACCTCGTGGACCTCCTCCCCCTCCACCGCGAAGAAGGGCGGGACGCCGGCGACGCCGGCGAGGGGGAGCGTCCGGCCCCAGGGGTCGGGGCCGGGCCGGAGCGGCGGCTCGAAGCGGACCGGCTTGAACCAGGGGTGGCCGGCGGGCACGACGCCGAGCTGCTCGGCGAGCTCCCGCTCGAAGAGGTGGACCGCCGGGCACTCGCCGGCCAGCGAGGGGAGCGGGCCGCCGGCCAGCGTGGAGAGCAGGCCGACGGTCGGATCCCGGTCGCCGGCGATCGCCGCGGTCACCAGGACCCGCCCCTCCGGGCGGGGCTCGCCCCAGCAGGCGAGGAGCCGGTGGCCGGCGGCGAGGGTGTCGGCGAGGATCCCCTGATAGTCGGCGGCCGACAGGACCGGGACGGCGGCCTCGGCCACCGCCTCGCCGCTGCGGGCCCGCTGGAGCCGGCCGGGCACGGCGCTAGCCCCCCACCGTCGCCGCCGCGGCGGTGGCGAGGGCCGCGAGCGCGCGCGGGACCCAGAGCCCGAGGAGGAGCACGGCGAGGAGGAGGGCGACCGGCGGGCCCGCGGTGAGGAGCCGGTCGCCGAACTCCGGGCGAGGGGCGCCCTCCCCCGGGTCTCCCTGGACGGCGCGGAGCACCGTCGCCCCCATGGCGACGAAGATCACCGCCAGGAGGGCGAGCACGGCCGCGGCGACCGCGCCGTGCCCGTCGTGGATCGCGCCGGCGACGATGGCGAACTCGCTCTGGAACGGGGCGAAGGGGGGCGAGCCGGTCGCCGCCAGGAAGCCGGCGAGGAGGAGGGGGCCGGAGACCGGGAGCCGCCGGGCGGCGCCGCGGACGACGTCGACGTGCTTCGAGCCGAAGGCGCGGTGGACGTTACCGGCGGCCAGGAAGAGGACCCCCTTGGTGAGCCCGTTGTTCACCACGTGGAGGAAGGCGCCGGAGACGGCGGCGCCGCCGAGCCCGACCCCGACCGCGAGGAGGCCCATGTGCTCGACGCTCGAGTAGGCGAGGAGCCGCTTCAGGTCGCGCTGCCCGGCCATGAAGATCGCGGCGACCCCCATGGAGAGGAGGCCGAGGCCGAGGAGGGGGGCGCGGGCGAAGGCCCCCTCCCCGGCCGCCTGGCAGATCTGCACCGCCCGGACGACCGCGAGGAAGGCGACGCTCGTCACCCCCCCGGCGAGCAGCGCGCCGAGGACCCCCGGCGCCTCGCCGTACGCGTCCGGCTTCCAGGCGTGGAACGGGGCGAGCCCCATCTTGGTGCCGTACCCGGCGAGGAGGAGGACGAAGGCCCCGCGCAGCCAGGGCCGCGAGAGCGACGGGCCGGCGGCGACCAGGTCGGGGAGGAGGAGGCTGCGCGGCCCCCCCGGACCGGAGGCGGAGAGCGCGAGGAAGAAGGTCCCGAGGAGCGCGAGGGCGATCCCCAGGGAGCCGACCATGAGGTACTTCCAGGCCGCCTCGAGCGACCGGCCGTCGTGGCGGAAGTAGAGGAGGGGGGCGGTGCCGAGGGTGGTGAGCTCGACGACCACCCAGAGGAGCCCGAGGTGGCGGCTCAGCGCGGCCGCGGTGAGCGCGGAGAGGACCGCGAGGAGGCCGGAGACGAAGATCCGGTCGTCGCGCTCCGGGTGCGCGGCCAGGTAGCCCTGCGCGTAGACCGCGCAGGCGAGGAACAGGGCGCTGGTGGTCGAGAGCGCGAGGAGGCCGGCGGCGTCCACGCCCAGCCACCCGCCGGCGGTGGGCGGCGGCGGGCGGAGCCAGAGCGCGGCCACCCCGGGGAGGTGGAGGAGCGCGCCGGCGACGAGGAGGCGGCGGCGCCAGCGGCCGCCGGGGAGGGCGGCGGCGAGGGCCGCGAGGAGGAGCGGGCCGAGCACGAGGAGGGGGAGCACCGTTCAGTCCTGGAGGTGGGTGAGCCGCCCGGTGTCGAGCGACGAGAACTCCCGGTTGATGTGGAACATGACGATCCCCATGACGAAGACGGCGGCGAAGAGATCGAGGAGGACGCCGGCCTCGACCATGACCGGCATCACGTCGGCGATCAGGAGGCCGAAGACGAAGATGCCGTTCTCCAGCACCAGGAAGCCGAGGACCTGGGCCACCGCCTTCCTCCGGGTCATCACCAGCAGGAGCCCGGCCCAGGCGGTGACCAGCGCCGCCGGGACCAGGAGCGCCTGGCGCCCGGGCGCCGGGAGCACCAGCGCGCCGGAGAGGGAGAAGGCCACGACGGTGCCGGCCGCGCCGAGGAGCAGGGAGGGGACGAACCCGACGATCGGCTCCGCCTCGCGGCGGATGGCCGCCTCCCGCATCGCCCAGAGCATGAGGCCGGGGATGGCCACCCCCTTCACCACCAGCGCGCCGAGCGCCAGGAGGAGGACGTGGAGGGGCGCCTGCCCGCCGGTGGCCAGGAGGACCGGGAGGAGCGAGAGGAGCGCGCCCTGGAGGGCGACGGTCCGGATGGCGCCGCGGAGGCGGCTCGACGCGAGCACGACGAGATCCAGGACCACCACCAGGACGAGGACGAGATCGATCGCGGAGGTCATGGCGCCGGGGTCACCGGAGGAGGAGGACGAGGGCCAGCACCGAGAGGACCGAGGCGGCGACGAGGAACTGCGGGACCCGGGTGAGCCGGAGGCGCGCGGTGGTGGACTCGACGACGCCGACGGCGACGGCGAAGGCGAGGAGGCCGGCGCCGAGGGCGACCGGCGACGGGAGGAGGCCGGGCGGCGCGGCGCCGAGCGCGAGCCGGGAGACGAGCGCCCCGAGGATCGCCAGCCGCAGGTGCGCGGCGGCGCCGACGAAGGCCAGGTCGGGCCCGGAGTGGTCGAGCACCATCACCTCGTGGATCATGGTCAGCTCGAGGTGGGTCTCGGGATCGTCCACCGGGAGGCGGGAGCCCTCGGCGAGCGCGACCGCGAAGAGCGCGAGCGTCGCCAGCAGGAGCGCCGGCCCGGCGATCGGCCAGGAGGCGGCGAGCCCCGGGCCGAGCACGCCGGAGAGCGAGGCCGAGCCGGCGGCGCGGGCGAGCACCACCAGGCCGAGGAGGAGCGCGGGCTCGGCGAAGGCGCCGAAGGCGATCTCGCGGGCGGCCCCCATGCCCTCGAACGACGAGCCGGTGTCGAGCGCGGCGAGCGCGGTGGCGAAGCGCCCGAGGCCGAGGAGGCCGGCGAGGAGCAGGAAGTCGCCGGGGAAGGCGACCAGCGCCGGCCCGCCGCCGAGCGGGACCAGCAGCGTCGCCGCCGCCGCCGCCGCGAGGGAGACGATCGGCCCGGCGCGGAAGACCCAGGTGGTCGGGTGGCCCAGGACGGCGCCCTTGGAGAGGAGGCGGCGCAGGTCGAGGTAGGGCTGGAGGAGCGGCGGCCCGGTCCTCCCGGCGAGGCGCGACTTGACCCGGGTCACCACGCCTCCCACCAGCGGCGCGGCGGCGAGGAGGCCGAGGACGCGGAGGGCGGCGAAGATCACGGCGCCGCCCCGGCCACGGCGAGCCAGAGGAGGAGGCCGGCGAGCCCGAGCACCAGCAGGAAGGCCTGGAACTGGACGGTGCGGAGGAGCCGGCCGCGGGCGCGGCCGGCGAGCGCGCCGAGCCAGGCGAGCGCCGGCGCGATCCCGACGTCGAGCACGGTGTCCGGGACGGACGAGGCGAAGGCGGCGGCGCGCGGGAACGGGCCGCGCGGCGGGACGATCCGCGCGCGCGGGAAGAAGGCCCAGCCGAAGCGCAGGACCAGCAGCTCGGCGAGGGAGGAGCCGGTGTACTGCATGCGCGGCGTCGGGTGGGCGTAGCCGCACCCCCAGGTCTCGGCGCGCGGCACCGGCCCGGGGAGGAGGCGCCGCCGCCAGAGGACCAGGCCGCCCACCAGCGCGAGCAGCACCCCGGCGACGAGGCTCACCCGCGCGGCCGACGCGGCCGCCTCCGCCGCCGGGCCCGCCAGCGCGCCCGCCGCCATCC
>JAJXSQ010000243.1 GCA_021784495.1 Myxococcales bacterium
CGGGTGTATCGCGGGATCATCGTGCTCCTCCTCGGGGCGGCCCTCGCGGCCGCCGGTGGGGGTGGCGGCGCGCGCCGCCGGGCTCAGCGGCCGGTCGAGCCGAAGCCGCCGCCGCCCCGCGCGGTCTCGTCGAGCGCCGGGACCTCCACCAGCGCGGCGCGGGTGACCGGGGCGATCACCAGCTGGGCGATCCGGTCGCCCCGCTCGAGGCGCACGGGCTCGGCGCCGTGGTTCACCAGGATCACCTGGAGCTCGCCCCGGTAGTCGGCGTCGATGGTGCCGGGGGCGTTGAGCAGCCCCAGCCCGTGGCGGAGCGCCAGCCCGGACCGGGGGCGCACCTGCCCCTCGTGGCCCGCGGGGATCGCCACGGCGAGGCCGGTCGGGACGAGGGCCCGCGCGCCCGGCGCGAGGACCACCGCCTCGTCGGCCCGGAGGTCGAGCCCGGCCGACCGCTCCGTCTGGTAGGCGGGGAGGTCGAGCGGCGGCCCGCGCCGCCCGACCCGGGTGACCTCCAGCTGCACCGGCGCACCGGACACGGGGCCTCCCGCCGCGCTCCCCCGGCTCAGGCCTTCGGCGCCTCGCCGCCGGCCGGCTTGCCGGCCGCGTCGGCGAGGGCCTCCTTGCGGGAGAGCCGGATCTTCCCCTGCCGGTCGACCGAGACCACCTTGACCATGACCTCGTCGCCCTCGGAGAGGACGTCGGAGACCGCCTTCACCCGCTTCTCCGACAGCTCGGAGATGTGGATCAGGCCGTCGGTCCCGGGGAAGATCTCCACGAAGGCGCCGAACTCGACGATCTTGCGGACGGTGCCGGTGTAGATCCTGCCGACCTCCGCCTCCTGGGTGAGGTTCTTGATCATCTTGATCGCCGCCTCGACCTTGGTCTGGTCGGAGCTGGCGATGGCGATGCTCCCGTCGTCCTCGACGTTGATCGAGCAGCCGGTGCGGGCGGTGATGTCCTTGATCACCTTGCCGCCGGGGCCGATGACGTCCTTGATCCGCTCCGGCCGGATCCGGATGTTGGTGATCCGCGGCGCGTACTGGCTGATCTCCGCGCGGGGCGCGGCGATCGCCTTGCGCATCTCGCCGAGGATGTGGCGGCGGCCGGCGGCGGCCTGGTCGAGGGCGCGGGCGAGGATGTCCCGGGTGACGCCGCCGATCTTGATGTCCATCTGGATCGAGGTGATGCCGGCCTCGGTCCCGCAGACCTTGAAGTCCATGTCGCCGAGGTGATCCTCGTCGCCGAGGATGTCGGAGAGGATGGCGATCTTCTCGCCCTCCTTGATGAGCCCCATGGCGATGCCGGCGACCGGCGCCTTGATGGGGACGCCCGCGTCCATGAGGGCCAGGCAGCCGCCGCAGACCGAGGCCATCGAGGAGGAGCCGTTCGACTCCATGATGTCCGAGACCAGGCGGACGGAGTAGGGCCAGGAGGCGTCGTCGGGGAGGACCTGGCGGAGGGCGCGCTCGGCGAGGGCGCCGTGGCCGATCTCGCGCCGCCCCGGGCCGCGGAGGAACTTCACCTCGCCGACCGAGAAGGGCGGGAAGTTGTAGTGGAGCATGAACTTCTTGAAGGTCATGCCGTTGAGCCCCTCGATCCGCTGCTCGTCGTCGGCGGTGCCGAGGGTGGCGCCCACCAGGGCCTGGGTCTCGCCGCGGGTGAAGAGCGCCGAGCCGTGGACGCGAGGGAGGAGCCCCACCTCGCAGGTGATCTTCCGGACGTCGGCCATGCCGCGGCCGCCGATCCGCCGCCCCTCGTCGGTGATCATGAGGCGCATGTACTCGTACTTGACGTCCTCGTACGCCGCCTTGATCTCCTTCTCGCGGAGCGCCAGCGCCGCGAGCCGGGCGGGATCGCCGGCCGCCTCCGCCTTGAGGGTCGCGACCAGCTCCTTCCGGATCTCCGAGAGCCGGCCGTAGCGATCGTGCTTCTCGTGGCGCCCGTAGGCCTCCTTCACCTTGTCCCAGGTGAGGGCCTTCACCTTCGCCTTGAGCTCCGGGTCGCTCTTCGGGGCCTCGAAGGCGCGCTTGGCCTTGTTCCCCGCGTTGCGGTGGAGCTCCTCCTGCGCGTCGAGGAGCCCCTTCACCGCGCCGTGGCCGAAGAGCAGGGCCTCGACCATCACCGCCTCGGAGACCTCGCGGCAGCCGCCCTCGACCATGACGATGGCGTCGCGCGACGCGGCCATGATCACGTCGAGGTCGCAGGCCGCCCGCTGGGCCATCGTCGGGTTGGCGACGAACTTGCCGTCGAGCCGGCCCACGCGGACCCCGGCGATGGGGCCGCTGAACGGGACGTCGGAGACCTGGAGCGCGGCCGAGGCGGCGGTGAGCGCCAGCACGTCGGTGTCGTTCTCCTGGTCGAAGGAGACGACGGTCGCCACGATCTGCGTCTCGTTGGCGTAGCCCTCGGCGAAGAGCGGCCGGCAGGAGCGGTCGATGATGCGGGAGATGAGCGTCTCGCGCTCGGTGAGCCGCCCCTCGCGCTTGAAGTAGCTCCCCGGGATGCGCCCGGCGGCGTAGAGCTTCTCCTGGTAGTCGACGGTGAGGGGGAAGAAGTCGATCCCCTCCTTGCGCTCGCTCGCCGAGACGACCGTCACCAGGACGACCGAGTCGCCGAGCCGCGCCCAGACCGCGCCGTGGGCCTGCTTCGCCACCTTGCCGGTCTCGAGGAGGATCTCCGTCTCGCCGACGCGGGCCTTCACCTGGATGGGAGTCATGTGCACCGTTCCTTCGATGGGCGCGCCGCGCGGCGTCCGCCGCCTCGACCGCGCCCGCATGGCCCGCGCTGCCCGGTACCCCGGGGGGCCCTCGACCGGTGCCTCTGTTCCTCACTCCACCGCCGATCCTCGGAGCGGCGGCGGAGTCGGAAACGGAGGCGCCTGCAGGTCCCCACAAGGCCCGCGTGGCGCGGGCGTCGTGTCGGCGCCGCCGGCACCAGACCGGCGGGCGCCAGCGCCCCGGACGCACCTGCGGCCGGGGCGCCGCTGCGCTACTTGCGGATCCCGAGCTGCTCGATGAGCGTCTTGTAGCCCGCCAGGTCGACCGTCCGCAGGTAGTCGAGGAGGCGGCGCCGCTGGCCGACGAGCTTCAGCAGCCCGCGGCGGCTGTGGTGGTCCTTCTTGTGCGTCTTGAAGTGCTCGGTGAGGTAGGTGATCCGCTCGCTGAGCAGCGCCACCTGGACCTCCGGCGACCCGGTGTCCTTCTCGTGCCGCCGGTACTTCTCGACCAGCTCGTTCTTCCGCTCCTGCACCATCGCCATAGTCGTTTCCTTCCGGAGGTGTGCCGCTCACCGCCGCGGGGGCGAAGGCGCGCGCCGCGGGCGGCCGTGAACGGCCGTGAAGGCGGGTGTTTACGCGATCGCGGCCGGCGAGTCAACGACCCGCCGGCGCGGCCTCGGGCGGGGGGGGCGCCAGGACCCGGACCGGCCAGAGCGCCCCGCCGCGCTGCTCGATCACCGCCACCAGCGCCCCCCCGGGCCCGAGGGCCCGCGCCAGCCCCGCCGGCGGCGCCGCGCGGGCCAGGGGACGACCCCGGGCCAGCCCGAGCGCCTCGGCGGCGGAGATCTCCACCGCCGGGAGGAAGGCGAGCGCGTCGGCCGGCGCCACCAGCCGGGCGCGGAGCGCCGCCGGCGCCTCGCGCGCCAGCCGCTCGATCTCGTCGAGGGGGAGGGCCGCCTCGAGGCGGAAGGGGCCCGCCTCGGTCCGGCGCAGCGCGCGCAGGTGCGCCGGGACGCCGAGCCGCTCCCCCAGGTCGCGGGCCAGGGTCCGGACGTAGGTCCCCTTCCCGCAGCGGACGAGGAGGCGCGCCTCGCGGAGCCCGTCGGCGCCGACCGGCTCGAGCGCCAGCAGCTCGAGGAGGTGGACCACCACCGGGCGCGGCGCCCGCTCCACCTCCTCCCCGGCGCGGGCCGCCTCGTGGAGGCGGCGGCCGTCCACGCGCACCGCCGAGTACATCGGGGGGCGCTGGAGCAGCGCGCCGGTGAGCCCCGGCAGCGCCGCCCGCACCGCCTCGCCGTCGAGCCCGCCGGGCTCGCCGCGCGCGGTGATCCGGCCGGCGGCGTCCTCGGTCTCGGTGGCGGCGCCGAAGGCGACGGTCGCGAGGTAGGCCTTGTCGCCCCCGGCGAGCCAGTGCTGGAGCTTCACCGCCTCGCCGAGGCAGACGGCGAGGAGCCCGGTGGCCGCCGGGTCGAGCGTGCCGGTGTGCCCGGCGCGGTCGTTCCCGAGCGCGCGCCGGACCCGGAGGACGACGTCGTGGGAGGTGAGCCCGCCCGGCTTGTCGACGAGCAGGACCCCGTCCACCGGCGGCGCCCCGGCCCCGCCGGCGCGCGCCCCCCCTCGCCGGCGGTCGC
>JAJXSQ010000244.1 GCA_021784495.1 Myxococcales bacterium
GGAGCCCGAGGGCGCGGCGCTGCGGGAGGCGCTCGACGGGTGCGGCTGGAACGTGGCCCGCGCCGCCGCGCGGCTCGGCGTGTCGCGGATGACGCTCTACCGGCGGATGCAGCGGCTCGGGGTGGCTCGCCCGGACCGCGCCTGACGGGGAGGCCGCGGCCGCCGCGGGGGAGGCGCGGCGATCCCCGAAAACGGAAGCGGGGCCGCCGGCGTCGCCGGCGACCCCGCTCGAGCGACCCGGGACGGCGTCCCGGGGCGGGCCTACATCATCCCGCCCATGCCGCCCATCCCGCCGCCCATGCCGCCGCCCATGCCGGCGCCGGCGTCCTTCTCGTCCTTCGGCTTCTCGGCGATCATCGCCATGGTGGTGAGCATGAGCGAGGCGACCGACGCGGCGTTCTGGAGCGCCGAGCGGCTGACCTTGGTCGGGTCGATGACGCCGGCCTTGACCAGGTCCTCGTACTCGCCCGAGGCGGCGTTGAAGCCGTAGGCGATCTCCTTCGACTCCTTCACCTTGTTCAGGACGATGGAGGGCTCGTAGCCGCCGTTGCCGGAGATCTGGCGCAGGGGCTCCTCGACCGAGCGGCGCACGATGTCGACGCCGAACTTCTCGCCCTCGTTCACCTTGAGCCCGTCGACCGCCTTGAGGCAGCGGAGGTAGGCGACGCCGCCGCCGGGGACGATGCCCTCCTCGACCGCCGCGCGGGTGGCGTGGAGCGCGTCCTCGACGCGGGCCTTCTTCTCCTTCATCTCGGTCTCGGTGGCCGCCCCGACGTTGATCACGGCGACGCCGCCGACGAGCTTGGCGAGCCGCTCCTGGAGCTTCTCGCGGTCGTAGTCGGAGGTGGTCTCCTCGACCTGGGCGCGGATGGTCTTGACCCGGGCCTCGATGTCGGCCTTCTTGCCCGACCCGTCGACGATGGTGGTGTTGTCCTTGTCGACCGTGATCCGCTTGGCGCGGCCGAGGTCCTTCAGGGTCACCTGCTCGAGCTTGAGCCCGAGCTCCTCGGCGATCAGCTTGCCGCCGGTGAGGATGGCGATGTCCTCGAGCATGGCCTTGCGGCGGTCGCCGAAGCCCGGGGCCTTCACCGCGCAGACGTGGAGGGTGCCGCGGAGCTTGTTGACCACCAGGGTGGCCAGCGCCTCGCCCTCGGTCTCCTCGGAGACGATGAGGAGGGGCTTGCCGGCGCGGGCGATCTGCTCGAGCAGCGGGAGCAGATCCTTCATGTTCGAGATCTTCTTCTCGTTGATGAGGATGTACGCGTCCTCGAGGACCGCCTCCATCCGCTCGGCGTCGGTCACGAAGTAGGGGGAGAGGTAGCCGCGGTCGAACTGCATGCCCTCGACCACCTCGAGGGTGGTCTCGAGCCCCTTGGCCTCCTCGACGGTGATGACGCCCTCCTTGCCCACCTTCTCCATCGCCTCGGCGATGATGTTGCCGATGGTGGCGTCGCCGTTCGCGGAGATGATGCCGACCTGGGCGATCTCCTTGTGGTCCTTGGTCGGCTTGGAGAGCTTCTTCAGCTCGGCGACGATCGCCTCGACCGCCTTGTCGATGCCCCGCTTGATGTCCATCGGGTTGTGGCCGGCCGCCACGAGCTTCGAGCCCTCGCGGTAGATGGCCTGGGCGAGCACGGTCGCCGTGGTGGTGCCGTCGCCGGCGACGTCGGAGGTCTTCGAGGCGACCTCCTTCACCATCTGGGCGCCCATGTTCTCGAACTTGTTCTCGAGCTCCACCTCCTTGGCGACGGTGACGCCGTCCTTGGTGATGGTGGGCGAGCCGAAGCTCTTCTCGATGACGACGTTGCGGCCCTTCGGGCCGAGGGTGACCTTCACCGCGTCGGCGAGGGTGTTCACGCCCTTGAGGATCGCCTCGCGCGCGCGCTGGTCGAACAGGATTTCCTTGGCTGCCATGTCGTTGACTCCGATGCTGGGGTGGAGAGGGCTGCGGACGGGCCTAGGACTCGACCACGCCGAGGATGTCCTCCTCGCGCATGATCAGGTGCTCCTCGCCGTCGATCTTGATCTCGGTGCCGCCGTACTTGGAGAAGAGGACCCGGTCGCCGGCCTTGACGTCGAGCGGGCGGATCTTGCCGTCCTCGAGGACCTTGCCGTGACCGACCGCGATCACCTTGCCCTCGACCGGCTTCTCCTTCGCGGTGTCGGGGATGATGATGCCTCCCTTGGTCTTCTCCTCCTCCTGCACCCGCTTGACGATGATGCGGTCCTGCAGCGGACGGATCTTCATGTGACGCCTCCTCGTTGAGAGCGTTCGTTGTGCGCCTCCGCCGCGGTGGGCGGGGCGTTCGCGTGGGTCGCGTGCGGTTGGCAGTCGGATGACCCGACTGCCAGTCGCGTGCGCATCGTAATCACGGTCGAGGGGGTGTCAAGCCGCGGCCGGACGGCTCCGGCCGAACCGCGGGGGGGCGGGTGGCGCACGGCTCCCGGTCCGCGCCCCATAGGCCCGTGGGCCTCCGGCGATGTGGGCCGACCCGAAAGAGGCGGCGCCAGCGGGGCGCCAGCGGCTCAGCGGAGGGTGCGCGTCTGACCCGAAGGAAGGGTCGCCTTCTCCTTGTCGAACTTCCCGGAGAGGGCGTCGCGGACGGAGCGGTCGAACCGGACCTTGCTCGTCGCGATCTCGCGCAGCGAGAGGACCGGCGCCTTGTTCTTCGTGCCGGGGAGCAGGGGGCGCGCGCCGGCCATGAGCTGGCGGGTCCGCTTGGTCGCGAGCAGCACCAGGGCGAAGCGGTTGTCGACGAGCGGCAGGCAGTCTTCGACGGTGACGCGGGCCATCGGTCCATCCTTCCTGAAGAGCGGCGGAGATCTATACGGATGGGGCGCCGCGGTCAACCCGGCGGCCGCCGCGCTCCACCGACCGGCCCACCCTCGGCCCCTGACGAGACGTGCGCCGCTCCCGCCCGGGATCGAGGCCGGGGGCTGGAGCCGAGGTCGGGAGGACCGGGTGGGTCGATGCCACCGTCCCGCGACCACGCGACGGCGCCGATCCACGCCGTGATTATCCTTCGAGACGAACCACCGGGGCGACCGGTACGGCCCTTGCTCTCATCGGGGGCTGATGCGCCGGCTCGAGGAGGCCCCATGACGACGACCAGGACGACAATCGCGGGGATCGACGGCGTGGCCTCGCCCGTGGAGGGGCTCGACGTCGCCCTGCGCGCCCGCTCGCACGCGCTCCTCCGGGACCTCGGGCTCGCGGCTGCGGCGCTGGCGGTCCTCGTCCTCCTGGCGCTCTGACCCGAGGGCGAGGCGCCCCGGGGCTCGCTCCTACCGCCCCCAGAAGCCGCCGGCGCCGTCCTTGCGCTTGTCCATGCCCGGATCGAGCCGCACGAACGCGCACATCTCGTTGAGGCGCGAGTAGATCCGGTCGCCGACCCGCTGGGCGAGGGTCATCGCCTCGGCGTCGCGCTGGAAGTCGGCCGTGCGCGTCCGGACGACCGGGCCGGGCCCCTCGGCGGCCGCCCGCGGGACGAGCCCGTAGTTGGTCGCGAAGAGCGTCGCCAGCCCCGAGTTGAAGCGGCGGCTGATCAGCTCGTCGAGCATCGACTGCTCCCAGGGCGTCCCGCGCTCCTTCCCGAGCTCGTCGATGGCCAGGACGGGGACGGCGAGGAGGGGCCGGAGGATCTCCATGTGGCTGCGCCCCGAGTCGAACCCGGCCTTGATGTCGGAGAGGAGCAGCATGAACTCGACGTAGCGGCTGGGGATGCCCTTCTCGAGCGCCAGCCAGCGGAGCGCGGCCGCGAGCAGGTGGGTCTTCCCCCCGCCCGGCGGCCCGTGGAAGAGGAAGCCTTTCGTCGGCGCGTCGCGCCGGAACTTCCGCGCGAAGTCCTCGGCGATCGCCCGCGCCGCCGCGTGGTCGGGCGACCAGATCTTGAAGGTCTCGAAGGAGGCGCGGGCCACCGCGGCCGGGATGCCGATCTGGTCGAAGAGGTGGAGGCGCTCCGCGAGGTGGCGGCAGCTGCAGGGCTGGGCCATGGCGGTCCCGCCCGACGGGACCATCACGTAGCCGCTCTCGCCGCAGCGCGGGCAGTCGGCCTGGCAGGCGCAGCGGCGCGCCCGGGCGGTCCGGCCGACGACCTGCTCGACGACGTAGCCGGCGCCGCCGCACTCGGCGCAGGCGTGGTTCTCCGCGGGGCCGGGCATGCGGCGCGGACTCTACACCGAACCGCGCAGGCAGGAGAGGCCGGCCTCGCTCGCCGCCTCGAGGAGGTGGGCCCGGAGCGCCGCGCGGTGCGCCCGCAGCGAGGTGCCGCGGGGGCGGGGGCCGGCGAGGAGCCGCACGCGGGCGCCGAGCGCGGCGCGGCGCTCGCG
>JAJXSQ010000245.1 GCA_021784495.1 Myxococcales bacterium
GCTCGGCGGCGCAGCCGGCCAGGAGCCCGGCGTGGAGCGCCACCGCCGCCGGGTGGTGGCCCCGCCCCGCCTCGACGCCGCCGCGCGCCAGCGCCCACCGGACGTTCCGGCGCGAGAGGGCGAGCTCGACCAGCCGCTCGGCGCCGAGGAGCGGGAGGTAGGCGAGCAGGAGGGCGGCCGCGGGGGTCACGGGCGGCTCACCACTCGAGGAGGAGGAGCTCGGCCGAGAAGCCCGGGCCCATCGCCGCCAGCACCCCGAGGTCGCCGGGGCGCGCCTCGCCCGACGCGAGGAGGTCGGCCAGGACGAAGAGGACCGAGGCGGAGGAGAGGTTGCCGACCTCGGCGAGCGACCGGTGGCTGCGGTCCAGCGCCCCGGGGGGGAGGCCGAGGCCGGCGCGGAAGGCCTCGAGCACCTTCGGGCCGCCGGTGTGGGCGATCCAGTGGCGGATCCGCGAGCGGTCGAGCCCGCGGGGCGCGAGGAGCGCGTCCACGTCGCGCCCGATGTTCCGCTCCACCACCTCCGGCACCCGGGCCGAGAGGACGATGCGGAAGCCGGTGTCCACCACCTCCCAGCCCATCACCCACTCGGTGTCGGGGTAGAGGGCCGAGCGGGTCGCCAGGATCCGGGGGCCGGTCGCCGCGCCCCGGTCGCCGCCGGCCAGGACCACCGCCGCCGCGCCGTCGCCGAAGAGGCCGGTGGCGACGACGTTGGCCACCGACAGGTCCTGGCGCTGGAGCGTGAGCGAGCAGAGCTCGACCGAGAGGAGGACCGCCACCTGGTCCGGGTCGGCGCGCAGGGCGTCGGCGGCCCGCGCCAGGCCGGCCGCGCCGCCGAGGCAGCCGAGGCCGAAGATCGGGGTCCGCCGCAGCGACGCCCGGAGCGGGAGCCGGTTGGCGAGCCGGGCGTCGAGCGACGGCGTCGCCAGGCCGGTGGTCGAGACGACGAGGAGCTGGTCCACGTCGGACGGGGCGAGGCCGGCCCGGTCGAGGGCGGCGCGGATGGCCGCCTCGCCGAGGTCGAGGGCGACGCGGATCCAGGCGTCGTTCCGGGCGCCCAGGCCGCCGAGCGCGGCGTATTCGTCGAGCGGCAGGGCGAGGTGGCGGGCGCCGACCCGGGCGGCGCGGTGGATCTGCGCGAGCCGGTCGGAGTTGAAGTGCTCCCGGGACCAGGCCGCCGAGAGCGCGGCGGTGATCGCCGCCTGATCGACGCGGTGGGGGGGCAGGGCCGTCGCCGCGGCGCGGATGGTCGGGGACGTGGCGGCCAGGGCCCCTCCTCGGTCGATCGAGCCCGGGCGTCGTCCGGGGGATGACGCCCCGTGGAGCCGGGCGCGGCGCAGGTCCGTCATGACGCCGGCCGCGCGCGCGCGCAAGCGGCCCCGCGCGCCCCACCCGTCGGGGCCATCCCGCGGCGGGGGTCGAGCCATCCCGCCGCACCCGGCCTTCGCTTGCCAGCGCCTCCCGGGGCCTTACGTTGGCGCCATGAGACCCGAACGACTGACCCTGAAGGCGCAGGAGGCGCTCCAGGCCGCCCAGGCGGAGGCGCGCCGCCGCGATCACCAGGCGGTGGACGTCGAGCACCTCCTCCTCGCGCTCCTCACCCAGCAGGACGGCATCGCCGGCCCGCTCCTCGAGAAGATCGGCGCGGATCCGCGCCTCGTCGCCGGCCGGCTCGAGGACGAGCTGCGCTCCAGGCCCCGGGTCGAGGGCGGGGAGCAGCACCTCGCGCAGCGGCTGGCGAAGCTCCTCGACCGGGCGGAGGACGAGGCGAAGCGGCTCCGCGACGAGTACGTCTCGACCGAGCACCTCCTGATCGCCGCCGCGGCGGAGAAGGGCGAGGCGGGCGGGGCGCTCCGCGCGGCCGGCGCCACCGGCGAGCGGCTCCTCGGGGCGCTCAAGGAGCTCCGGGGCGGCGCGCGGGCGACCAGCCCCGAGTCCGAGTCGCAGTACCGGTCGCTGGAGCGGTACTCCAAGGACCTCACCGAGCTCGCGCGCCAGGGGAAGCTCGACCCGGTGATCGGGCGCGACGACGAGATCCGCCGGGTGGTCCAGATCCTCTCGCGCCGGACCAAGAACAACCCGGTCCTGGTCGGCGACCCGGGCGTCGGCAAGACGGCCATCGCCGAGGGGCTGGCGCGGCGGATCGTGGACGGCGACGTGCCGGAGGGGCTGAAGGGGAAGCGGCTGCTGGCGCTCGACCTCGGGGCGATGGTGGCCGGGGCCAAGTACCGCGGCGAGTTCGAGGAGCGGCTCAAGGCGGTCCTCAAGGAGGTGGTGGCCGCCGCCGGCGAGGTGATCCTCTTCATCGACGAGCTCCACACCATCGTCGGCGCCGGCGCCGCCGAGGGGGCCATGGACGCCGGCAACATGCTGAAGCCGGCGCTGGCCCGCGGCGAGCTCCACGCCATCGGCGCCACGACCGTCGACGAGTACCGCAAGCACGTCGAGAAGGACCCGGCGCTGGAGCGGCGCTTCCAGCCGGTCTTCGTCGGCGAGCCCTCGGTCGCCGACACCGTCTCCATCCTCCGCGGCCTCAAGGACCGGTACGAGCTCCACCACAAGGTCCGGATCCAGGACGCGGCGCTGGTCGACGCGGCGCGGCTCAGCCACCGCTACATCGCCGACCGCTTCCTCCCCGACAAGGCGATCGACCTCGTCGACGAGGCGGCCAGCCGGCTCCGGATCGAGATCGACTCGATGCCGAACGAGGTGGACGAGGTCCGCCGGCGGATCTCGCAGCTGGAGATCGAGAAGCAGGGGCTCCGCCGGGAGCAGGACGCCGGCTCGCGGGCGCGCCTCGCCGAGGTGGAGCGCGAGCTGGCGGCGCGCCACGAGGAGTACGCCCGGCTCGGCAGCCGCTGGGACTCGGAGAAGGCGGCCATCAAGGAGCTGGCCGACGCCCGCGCCGGCGTCGAGGCGCTCCGCCTGGAGCAGGAGCAGGCCGAGCGGCGGACCGACTTCCAGCGGGCCGCCGAGCTCAAGTTCGGCCTCGTCCCCGCGGCGCAGCGCAAGGTCGACGCGGCCCAGGCGCGGCTCGCCGGGCTCCAGGCGGGCGGCGCGATGCTCCAGGAGGAGGTGACGCCGGAGGAGATCGCCGAGGTGGTCTCGGCCTGGACCCGCATCCCGCTCTCCCGCCTCCTCGAGGGGGAGGTGGAGAAGCTCCTGGCCATGGAGGCGCGCCTCGAGCAGCGGGTCGTGGGGCAGGACGAGGCGCTCCGCGCCGTCTCCGCCGCCGTCCGCCGCGCCCGCTCCGGCCTCCAGGACCCGAACCGGCCGATCGGCTCGTTCATCTTCCTCGGGCCGACCGGGGTCGGGAAGACCGAGACCGCCCGCGCGCTCGCCGAGTTCCTCTTCGACGACGAGCAGGCCCTCGTCCGGCTCGACATGAGCGAGTACATGGAGAAGCACGCGGTGTCGCGGCTCATCGGCGCGCCGCCGGGCTACGTCGGCTACGACGAGGGGGGCCAGCTCACCGAGGCGGTCCGGCGGCGCCCCTACGCCGTGATCCTCTTCGACGAGATCGAGAAGGCGCACCGCGACGTCTTCAACGTCCTCCTCCAGATCCTCGACGACGGCCGGCTGACCGACGGCCAGGGGAGGACGGTCGACTTCCGGAACGCGGTGGTGATCATGACCTCGAACCTCGGCGCCGAGGAGATCCAGCGGCTCGCCGCCCGGCCCGGCGCCGACCTCGGCCAGATCCGCGACGCGGCGCTGGAGCACCTGCGCGCCGAGTTCCGCCCCGAGTTCCTGAACCGGGTGGACGAGACGGTCGTCTTCCGCCCGCTGGCGCGGGCCGACGTCGGCCGGATCGTCGAGATCCAGCTGGCGCGGCTCCGCACCCTCCTCGCCGAGCGCAAGCTGACGATCGAGCTCACCGACGCGGCGCGGGAGGCGATCGCCGACGCCGGCTACGACCCGACCTACGGCGCCCGGCCGCTGAAGCGCGCGCTGCAGCGGATGGTCCAGGACCCGCTCGCCACCCGCCTCCTGCGCGGGGAGTTCCAGGCCGGCGACCACGTGGTCGTCGACGAGGGGCCGGACGGGGTCGCCTTCCGCAAGGGGGAGCGCCCGGCCGAGGCGGCGCCGGTGGTCCACTGACCGTCGCGCGGGGCGGCGCGCGTCCGCTCCGCGCGGGACGGCCGCCGTGCTATGGAACCACCCTCCGAGGTGGACCATGCGCTGGCTCCGGAACCTCTTCTCCCGCCCCCCCGCCGCCGCCGCCCCCCCGGGCGCCGGGACCGACGCCCCCGCGGCCGCGCCCGCCGCCCCGCAGGCCGGCTGGGAGGGCTTCCGCCGCGCCTCGGCGG
>JAJXSQ010000246.1 GCA_021784495.1 Myxococcales bacterium
AGCGCCGCCTCGGCGAGAAGCGCCGGCGCGCCGAGCGGAAGGCGGAGCGGGGGCGCGCGGACTGAGGGGGCGCGGAGCGCCGGTCAGGCGGCCCGGGCCGGCGGCGACGCCGGCTCGACGAGGCCGGCGGACACGAGCCGGTCGACGATCGCCTTGAGCTCCGCGGGCTCGATGCCGGCCGCCTCGAGCGACGCGGCGAGGTCGTTCAGCCCGAGCTGGCGCTCGCGGAGCTCGACCAGGACGACGCCGTCCCCCGGCTGGACGCCGAGCGGGAGGGCCCAGGCGCCGAGGGCGGCGGCGAGGCCGCTCCGTCCGCCGGCGCGGGCGGTGGCCACCGCCTCGCGGTGGCCCACCTCCGCCGGGACGCCCGCCGCCGAGAGCCGGAACTTCTGGCCTCGCGGCCAGCGCCGCGGCGGGGAGATGGATCCGGCGTCGGTCTGCATGGCGCGATCTGTATCCGCCCGCGCCGGCCTCCTGTCAACGGCCCCTCGGCCCGCGCCCCGCGCGCTGCGGGGCGGCGGCAGGGGGGGGGCGCTCAGGTGCCGATCCGGATCAGGTCGAGGAGCGGCCGGTCGGGGTCGAAGGGGCCGGTGAGATCGATCCGGGCGTGGATCGCCCAGTCCGCCTCCCCGGCCTCGTCGACGATCCGCTGGACCGCCTCCCAGCACCGGGGCGCGTCCTCGCGCAGGAAGGTCTGGTCGGGGCGCCGCGCCGCCGGGGTGAGGTCGATCCGCGGGTGCTCGGCGAAGTAGGGGGCCAGCTCCGCCTCGACCCGGGCCGGGGTCCAGTCCGCGCCGGGGCGGAGCGCCTCCAGCGCCCCCTCCCAGTCGCGGCGGGCCAGGGCGCCGAGCAGCCGGTGGAGCTCGGCCCGGACCCGGGCGGCGAAGGCCCGCCGGTCCGCCCAGAGCGGCGGCGGGGGGAGCGGCCGCTCCGGGGCCTCCGCCAGCGCGGGCGCCCGGGACGGATCCCGGAGCCGCTCCCACTCGTCGAGGAGCGAGGCGTCGACGCCGCGGACGGTGGCGCGGAGGAAGGCGATCACGTCGTCGAGCGCCTCGTCGCGGTAGCCCTCCGGCACGGTCTGGACGAGCGTCTTGTAGCTCTCGGTGAGGTAGCGGAGGAGCAGCCCCTCGCTCCGCGGCAGCTCGTACTCCCGGACGTAGTCGGCGAAGCTCATGAAGCGCTCGACCAGCTCGCGCGCCACCGACTTGGGCCGGATGTTCTCGTGGCCGACCCAGGGGTGCCGCGCCGCGAACTCGTCGAAGGTGGCGTAGACGAAGTCGCGGTTCGGCTTCGGGATCTCGACCCGCTCCAGCTCGGCCATCCGCTCCTCGTACTCGATCCCCTCCGACTTCATCCGGGCCACCGCCTCGCCGCGGGCCCGATCGAGCTGCTTCCAGAGGATCGGCTCGGGGTTCTCCTGGATCGCCTCGACCATGGAGAGGACGTCGAGGGCGTAGGTCTCCCGCTCCCGCGGGATCTTCGGGAGGGTGTCGAGCAGGTAGAGGGCGAGGGTGTGGAAGAGCGAGAAGTCGGCCTGCAGCCCGGCCGCCGGGCGCAGGTAGGCCCCGCGGTGGCCGTCGATCCGGTGGAGCGCGACGAGCCCGGCGGCGCGCAGCGTGCGCAGCCGCTGGGCCGCGGCGCGGCGGTGGCGGCGGTGGAGCACCTCGCTCCCGTGGGAGCGGCCGATCAGCCGGACCAGCCGGCCGTAGCCGCCCCCCACCTCGGCGACCTCGCCCTGGAGGAGCGCGACCAGGAGGCCGAAGGTCGGCTCGAAGCGCCCCTGGAGCGGCTCCGGCTCGCGCGCCTGGAGCCGCTCGAAGGTCTGCCGGTCGAAGTGGACGTACCCCTTGGTCGGCGGCTGCTTCCTCACCACCTTCTTGCCGGCCCGCGCCTTCTCGGCGAGCCGGAGGTTCTCGACGACGTGCTCGGGCGCCTGGGCCACCACCCAGCCGCGCTCGTCGAACCCCTTGCGGCCGGCGCGGCCGGCGATCTGGTGGAAGTCGCGCGCCGGCAGCACGACCGTCTTCTCGCCGTCGAACTTGCAGAGCGCGCCGAAGAGGACGGTGCGGATGGGGATGTTCACCCCCATCCCGAGGGTGTCGGTGCCGGAGACCACCTTGAGCCGCCCCTGCTGGGCGAGCTTCTCGACGAGCAGGCGGTAGCGGGGGAGGAGGCCGGCGTGGTGGAGGCCGACGCCGTGGCGCAGGAAGCGCTGGAGCTCCTTCCCGTAGGGGGAGTCGAAGCGGACGCCGAGGAGCGCCTCGCGGATCGCCTCCTTCTCCTCGCGGGAGGAGAAGTTCGCGCTCATGAGGTTCTGCGCCTGCTCGGCGGCCCCGCGCTGCGTGAAGTTCACCAGGTAGATCGGCGCCCGCCCCGAGGCGACGAGCTCCTCGATCGTCTCGTGGAGCGGCGTCTCGCGCCACTCGTACTCCAGCGGCACCGGCCGCATCGCCCCGCGCACCACCCCGACCTCGCGCCCGGTCACCTGGCGGAGCGACGCCTCGATCTCCCGGGTGTCGCCGAGCGTCGCCGACATGAGGAGGAAGGTGGCCCGCTCCATGGCGAGGAGCGGGACCTGCCAGGCGACGCCCCGCTCCCGGTCGCCGTAGTAGTGGAACTCGTCCATCACCACCGCGTCGGGGCGGGGGCGGGCCTCGCGCGCCGCGAGGTTCATCAGGATCTCGGCGGTGCAGCAGAGGATCGGGGCGTCGCGGTTCACGGCGCCGTCGCCGGTCGCCAGCCCGACGCGCTCCGGCCCGAAGAGGCGGCAGAGCTCGAAGAACTTCTCGTTCACCAGCGCCTTGATCGGGCAGGTGTAGAAGCTGCGCCGCCCCTGGGCGAGCCACCAGAAGTGGAGGAAGGTGGCGACGAGCGACTTGCCCGACCCGGTCGGCGTGGAGAGGACGAGGTGGCGACCCTGGAGCAGCTCCAGGATCGCCTCCTCCTGGTGCGGGTAGAGCGCCAGGCCGGCGGCGGTCGCCCAGCCGACGAAGCGGTCGAGGACCGCCTCCGGGGCGAGCGCCTCGCCCGGCGCGGGGAGCAGGGCGGCGAGCGGGGCGGCGGGGGCGGGCTCGATCATCGGCCCGGCAAGGTAGCCCGCCGGCCGCGCGCCGTCACCCGGCGCGGGGGGCGGCCGGGGGCGGAGGCGGGGGCGCGGGCTCCTCGAGCGGGAAGCCGGCCCGCTCCAGGAGCGTCCGGAGCTCCGCCTTGGCGACCGATCGGAGCCAGGCCTCGCGCGGCTCGACCACCTTGCGCTTCACCAGATCGAGGAGGGAGTCGTTCAGCGTCACCATCCCCTGGCCGCGCCCGGTCTGCATGATCGACGGGATCTGGAAGGTCTTCCCCTCGCGGATGAGGTTCGCCACCCCCGCGGTGCAGAGCAGGATCTCGTGGGCCGCCACCCGGCCGCCCCCGATCCGCTTGCAGAGGGTCTGGGCGATCACCCCCTTGAGCGACTCGGAGAGCATCATCCGGATCTGCGCCTGCCGATCGGCCGGGAACTGGTCGATGATCCGGTCGACCGTCGAGGGGGCGGTGTTGGTGTGGAGGGTGCCGAAGACCAGGTGCCCGGTCTCGGCCGTCTCGATGGCGATGGCGATCGTCTCCAGGTCGCGCAGCTCGCCCACCAGCACCACGTCCGGGTCCTCGCGGAGCGCGGCGCGGAGCGCCTGCTTGAAGGAGCCGGTGTGGATCCCGATCTCGCGCTGGTTCACCAGGCAGCGGCGGTTCGGGTGGACGAACTCGATCGGGTCCTCGATGGTGATGACGTGGTCGTCGCGGTTCCGGTTCACGTGGTCGACCATCGCGGCGAGGGTCGTCGACTTGCCCGAGCCGGTCGGCCCGGTGACGAGCACCAGCCCCTTGGTGAGGAAGCAGAGATCGAGCACCGCCCGGGAGAGCCCCATCTGCTCGGCGGTCATGACCTCGGTCGGGATCTGGCGGAGCACGGCCCCAATGCCGTGGCGGTCGGCGAAGACGTTGACGCGAAACCGGGCCCGCGCCGTCTCGTGCGCGAAGTCGGTGTCCTTCCGCGCGTGCCACTCCTCGCGGTTCTTCTCCGGCGCGATGGACCAGAGCAGGTCCTTGAGCCGCTCGGCCGGGAGGGGGCCGTAGTCGGCGAGCGGGGTCATGTCGCCGTCGATCCGGAGGATCGGCGGGCCGTCGCTCGAGAGGTGCAGATCGGAGGCCCGGCGGGCGATCATCGCCTCGAGGAGGGCGTCGAGCGCGGCGCGGGGATCGGCGGGGGCGGGGATCCGGGGCCCGGCCGCGCGCGGCGCGCCGGCGGGAGCCGGGGCCGGGGCCG
>JAJXSQ010000247.1 GCA_021784495.1 Myxococcales bacterium
CATGGCCGCGGCGTCGGGGAGGAGCGGCGGGCGGCCGAGGCGCAGCGCGTGCTTGCGGACCAGGTGCTCGACGAGCCGGGGGATGTCCTCGCGCCGCTCGCGCAGGGGCGGCAGCCGGATGGGCACCACCCGGAGCCGGAACCAGAGGTCCTCCCGGAAGCGCCCCGCCTTGACCGCCCGGGAGAGGTCCTCGTTGGTGGCGGCGACGATCCGGACGTCGGCGCGGCGCGCCTTGCGGCTGCCGACCGGGATGTACTCGCCGTCCTGGAGCACCCGCAGGAGCTTCGGCTGGAGCGGCGCCGGCAGCAGGCCGATCTCGTCGAGGAAGAGGGTGCCGCCCTCGGCCTCGGCGAAGAAGCCGTCGCGGGCCGCCTCGGCGCCGGTGAAGGCCCCCTTCTCGTGGCCGAAGAGCTCGGCCTCGGCGAGGTTCTCGGGGATGGCGCTCATGTTGAGCGCCACGTAGGGCCGCCCGGCGCGGCGGCTCAGCGCGTGGGCGGCGCGGGCCAGGAGGTCCTTGCCGGTGCCGCTCTCGCCCTCGATCAGGATGGGGACGTCTGAGGGGGCGATGCGGCGGAGCATCGCCATCAGGTCGCGCATCGCCGGCGCCTCGCCGACGATCCCCTCGACCCCGTCGCTCCCGGAGAGCTCCTGGCGCAGCCGCGCGTTCTCCCGCACCAGCCGGGCGTGCTCCACCGCCCGGGCGACGACGATCTCCAGCTCCTCCGGCTCGAAGGGCTTG
The DNA here is from genome assembly GCA_021784495.1 of Myxococcales bacterium. Classification (GTDB taxonomy): domain Bacteria; phylum Myxococcota; class Myxococcia; order Myxococcales; family Anaeromyxobacteraceae; genus JADKCZ01. The sequence continues at coordinate 740 of JAJXSQ010000247.1, forward strand.
CGCAGGTAGTCGAAGGCGCCGGCCTTCATCGCCTCGACCGCGGTCTCGACGGTGGCGAAGGCGGTGACCAGGACGACCGGGATCCCCGGGGCCTTGGCCTGGAAGCGGCGGAGCCCCTCGAGCCCGTCGAGGCCGGGCATCCGCAGGTCGGTGACGATGGCGTCGAAGGGGGCGCGCTCCACCGCCGGGAGCGCCTCGGCCACCGAGGCGAAGTCGTACACCTCGTACCGGGGCCCCAGGGTCCGCTTCATCATGAGCCGCGCCGAGTCGAGGTCGTCGATGACCATCAGCGTGGGCTTGGGAGGGGCGGTCATGCGGGGGGCTCCTCGCGGCGGGTGGCCGGGAGCCGGATCCGGAAGGTGGCCCCGTGGCCGGGGAAGCTCTCCACCTCGACCGCGCCGCCGTGGGCCTCGGCCGCCTGGCGGACGATCGCCAGCCCCAGGCCGGTCCCGCTCGCCTTGGTGGTGAAGAACGGCTCGAAGATCCGGGCGGAGGTCTCGGCGTCGAGCCCCGGGCCGGTGTCGGTGAACTCCACCGCGATCCCGTCCCCGGCGCGCCGGGCCCGCACCGTGAGCGCGCCGCCGCCCCGGTCCTGCATCGCCTGGACGGCGTTCACGCAGAGGTTCAGGAAGGCCTGGCGGAGGAGCTCGGCGTCGACGGTGATCTCCGGGAGCCCCGGCTCGACCTCCAGCGCCCGCGCCACCCCGGCCTGCGCCGCCGCCGGCGCCACCACCTCCACCGCCTCCCGGAGGATCGGCTCGATCGGCTGCGCCATGGGGCGGACGCGCCGCGCCCGGGCGAAGACCAGGAAGCGCTCGATCAGCGCCGCGGCCCGGCCGGTCTCTCCCCGGATGGTCTCGACGTCGGCGCGGTTCGGGTGATCGGCGGGCAGCTCGCGGGCGACCACCGCGGCGAAGCCGCGGATCACGTTGAGCGAGTTGCCGATCTCGTGGGCGAAGCCGGCGGCGATCCCGCCGAGGGTGGCCAGCCGGTCGGCGCGCAGCAGCTCCCGGCTCTTCTCGGCGACCCGCTCCTCGAGGCCGGCGATCAGCCGCTGGTTCTCGTCGCGCCGCTCCTCGAGCCGCGTCGACATCTGGTTGAAGGCGCGCACCAGGTCGGCGAGCTCGCGCTCGTCCGGCTCGGGGAGCTGGACGCCGCGCTCCTCGGCGAGCCGGCCGGCGGCGGCCACCAGGCTCACCACCGGCCGGGTCACCCGGCGCAGGAGGATGGCGGCGAGCGCCAGGCCGAGGACGATCCAGAAGGCGCCGATCACGCTGGCGCCGAGGGCGAGGTCCCGGGCGCTGCCGGTCACCTCGTCGTGGGTGAACTCCACCTCGACCGCGCCCACGACCTGCCCGTCGCGCAGCACCGGCGCGCCGGCGACGATCCCCGCCGGGGTGACCAGCCGGAGGAGCGCCTGGAGCGGCCAGTCGGCCGCCTGGAACTCGGAGGGGCCGACCCCCTCCGGGCAGGGGCCGCCGTTCCGCGAGGCGCAGCCGATCACCGCCCCGTGCCGGTCGACGACCCAGGCCCGGTCGAGGGGCGCCGAGGCGAGGAGCCGGTGGGCCAGCGCCCCGAGCGGCTGCCCCCCGCCCGGCGCGACGCCGTCCTCGCCGAGCCACCGGGCGGCGGCGGCGGCGCCGGAGGAGGCGAGGGCCCCCCCCTCGCGCGCCAGGAGCTCCTGGCCGCGGATCACCTCGCGCCAGAGGGCCACCGCCGTCACCCCGGTGGTGGCGAAGAAGGTGACGCCGGCGAAGAGGGCGAAGAGCTTGAGGCGCAGCGTCACGGGGGCGGGCTCACCGGCCGGGGCGGCAGCGGCGCGCCGCCGAAGCCGTGGCAGGCGGCGCAGGCCTGGCCGCGGGCGTGGGCCGGGGCCCCGCCGTGGCAGCGGAGGCAGGCCTGCTCGGTCGGCCGCCAGGTGTGGGGGCGGTGGCAGTCGACGCAGCGGCCGTGGCCGGCGCGGGCGTGGAGCCCGCCCTTGCGCATCGCGGTGTGGCAGCTCCGGCAGTCGACCAGCTCCTGGCCGGGGGGCGCGTGCGGCTTGTGGCAGGCGGCGCAGGCCATGGTCATGGCGCCGCCGTGGCTCCCCATCGGCGCGTTGATCCCCTGCTCGGTGTGGCAGCGGAGGCAGTCGCGCCGGGTGGGACGGAGCCCCGGCTCGGTGGTGAGGAACTCGTGGCAGGCGAAGCAGTGGAGGCGCGACATCCCGGCGACGCCGACGGCGTGCTTGCCGTGGCAGCCGACGCAGGCCGCCGAGACCGGGGCGAAGCCGTGCACGCCCGCGGCGTGGCAGCGGACGCAGGCGATGTGCTGCTGCTCGACGTGGAGCCGGTGGCCGCGCGAGCCGCCGACCTGCGGCCAGCGCGGATCGTGGGAGAGGTGGCAGGCGGCGCAGGCGCCGACCTCGACCGCCGCGTGGCGCCCCGCCGGCCGCTTCCCGGCGAGGAAGGCGCGGAGCATGGCCACCCCCTGCTCGGTGGTGGCGTGGTGGCACTTCTGGCAGGCGACCGACTTGTGGCTGCCGCCGAGCCAGAGGGCGAACTCCGGGCTGGCGGTGTGGCAGGTCGCGCAGAGGCGGGGGTCCTCGTCGACGAACCGCTTGAAGCGCAGGAAGCCGAGCAGGCCGGCGGCGACGGCGAGGGCGCCGGCGGCGATGAGCAGGGTCCGCGTGCCGGGCCTGAGGGCCATGGAGGGGGTCATCCTAGCCGGTCCGTCGCGCGGCGTCCTGACGCGACGAGGGGGCCGCGCGTCGGCGCGACCCCCTCGGTCCGGCGGCGGTGGGCGGTCCGGCGTGGCCGGGCCGCCCGCGCGGCGGCCGCTACTCGATCCGGTCCTTCAGCCGATCGTACTCCAGCGGGTGCTCGTGCTTCAGGTCGGCGACGGTGATCCGGCCGTGCAGCCACGCCCAGTTCATCGGGAAGATCGAGGGCTTCAGGTGCACGTTGTAGAAGTGGACCACGAAGAGGAAGAGGATCGCGAGCGTCGCCTCCTCGCCGTGGATGATCTGGGCGGAGGTGATGACCCAGGACGGCGCGTACTGCGCGAAGAAGACCGGGAACCAGAAGACGAATCCGGTGCCGACCATCATCACGATGCCCCAGAACACCGCCCAGTAGTCGAACTTCTCCAGGTACATGAACCGGTCGAAGCGGGGGCGCTCCTTCCGGAGGCCGAGCATGAAGAGGATGTTGTCCTTCATGTCGAGCGCGTCCTTCGGGACCGGCAGCATGGAGAAGGGGAGCCGCCGGTTGGCGGCGAGGAAGGTCAGGTAGAAGAGGTGGTAGAGGGCCGAGATGATGATCAGGACCGCGCCGACGCGGTGCCAGATCGCCGCCCCCTGCGCCCCGCCGAAGACCTTGAGGAAGGCGCGCGAGTAGACCGCCGCCTCGGCCGAGCCGGCGCCGCGGAGCGGCCAGCCGGTGATCCCGAGGAGGATTACGCCGGAGAGCATGAACCAGTGCTGGATCCGCTGGTGGAGGTCGAAGCGGACGACGCTCCGGGCGTGATCGGCGCCGACGCCGTGGTGGCGCCCGGCCACCCGCTGGCGGAGCTCGTAGACGAAG
>JAJXSQ010000248.1 GCA_021784495.1 Myxococcales bacterium
AGGGCGGCGGCGAGGTCCCGCGGCGGCGGCGCGTCGGCGAGCCGCGCGCGCAGCTCCGCCTCGGGCCGCGCCGCCCGGAGCGCGGCGACCTCGTCCCGCTTCCGCGCCAGGATGGCGTCGAGGTAGGTGGTCATGGCCGCCGCGTCACCTCGACGAGCCGGCGGAGCTTCTCGGCGGCGGCGCCGCGGTCGATCGCCTCGGCCGCCAGCCGGACCCCGGCCCGCAGGTCCGGCGCCGCCCCGGCGCAGACGAGCGCCGCGGCGGCGTTGGCGAGCGCCGCGTCGCGCGGCCCCCCCCGCTGCCCGCCCAGGACGTCGCGGAGGATCGCCGCGTTCAGCGTCGCGTCGCCGCCGGCGATGGCCGCCTCCGGGTGGCGGGCCAGCCCCAGGTCCTCGGGGACCATCGCGTAGCGCTCGACCGCGCCGTCCTTCACCTCGGCGACGTGGGTCATGCCGGTCACCGCGATCTCGTCGAGCCCCTCGCCGTGGACCACGAAGGCGTGGACCGCGCCGAGGATCGCCAGCGCGCCGCCGACGATCGGCACCCAGCGCGGCTCGGGGACGCCCATCACCTGGTGGCGGGCGCCGGCCGGGTTGGCGAGCGGGCCGAGGAGGTTGAAGATGGTCCGGACCCCGAGCTCCCGCCGGATCGAGGCCACGGCCCCGAAGGCGGGGTGGAGCCGCTGGGCGAAGAGGAAGCCGATGCCGACCTCGGCGATGGCCCGCTCCACCACCGGCGTCGGGGCGTCCACGTCCACCCCGAGCGCGGCGAGCACGTCGGCCGAGCCGGAGCGGGAGGAGACCGCCCGGTTCCCGTGCTTGGCCACCACCACCCCGGCGCCGGCGACCGCGAAGGCGGCGGTGGTCGAGATGTTGAAGGTGTGGCGGCCGTCGCCGCCGGTGCCGCAGGTGTCGACGAAGATCGGGGCGGCGACGCGGACCCGCTCGACCCGCGCCCGCATCACCTCCGCCGCCCCGGCGAGCTCCTCGATCGTCTCGCCCTTCAGCCGGAGCGCGGCCAGGAAGGCGCCGACCTGCGCCGGGGTCGCGGCGCCGTCGGCGATCTCGGTCATCACCTCGGCCATCTCGGCCCGGGAGAGGGCGCGCGCGTCGAAGAGCTGGGCGATGGCGCGCTGGATCACGGCCGCGCCTCCCCGCCCAGCCGGCCGAGCCAGCTGGCGAGGAGCGGCTTCCCGGCCTCGGTCAGGATCGACTCCGGGTGGAACTGGACGCCCTCCACCTCCAGCGTGCGGTGGCGCAGCCCCATGATCTCCCCCTCGTCGGTCCAGCTCGTCACCTCGAGCACCTCCGGCAGCCCCTCCCGCGCCACCACCAGGGAGTGGTAGCGCCCCGCCTGGAACGGCTCGGGGAGGCCGCGGTAGAGGCCGACGCCCCGGTGGTGGACCGGGCTCGCCTTGCCGTGGACGATCCGGTGGTTGCGCACCACCCGCCCGCCGAAGGCCTGGCCGATCGCCTGGTGGCCGAGGCAGACGCCGAGGATGGGCAGGCTCCCGGAGAGCTGGCGGAGCGCCTCGAGGGTCACCCCGGCGGCGTCCGGCGTGCACGGCCCGGGCGAGAGGACGAGCCCGTCGGGGCGCGCCGCCCGGATCCCGTCGACGTCGATGGCGTCGTTCCGGAAGACCTGGACCGCGGCGCCGAGCTCGCCGAGGTACTGGACGAGGTTCCAGGTGAAGGAGTCGTAGTTGTCGACGAGGAGGACGCGCGGCCCGGTCACGGCGCCCTCCCGGACCGCGCCCGGCCTGCCCCGGCCGGCGCGGCGCGCCTGGCGGAGCTCTTGGCGGAGCTCTTGGCGGAGGTCTTGGCGGCGCCCTTCGCGGCGCCCTTGGCGGCGCCCGCGCGAGGCCGGCGCTCGCCCGGCGGGCGCGCGACCGCGTCGAGGCCCCGCGCCTCCGCCTGGGCCACCGCGGTGAAGACGGCGCGCGCCTTGTTGACCGTCTCCTGGTACTCGGCCTCCGGCACCGAGTCGTAGACCAGGCCGCCCCCCGCCTGGACCGAGACCTTGCGCCCGCGCGCCACCAGCGTCCGGATGGCGATGCAGAGCTCCATGTCGCCGGAGCGGTCGAAGTAGCCGACGGCGCCGGCGTAGGGGCCGCGCCGGGCCGGCTCGAGCTCGTCGACGATCTCCATCGCCCGGACCTTGGGAGACCCGGAGACGGTGCCCGCCGGGAACCCCGCCTGGAGGACGTCGACCGCCGAGAGGCCGGGGGCGAGCCGCCCCTTCACCTCGGAGACGAGGTGCATGACGTGGGAGTAGCGCTCCACGGTCTTCAGCGCGGTGACCGCCACCGAGCCGACCGCCGAGACGCGCCCGACGTCGTTCCGGCCGAGGTCGACGAGCATCACGTGCTCGGCGTTCTCCTTGGGATCGGCGCGGAGCTCCGCCTCGAGCGCCCGGTCCTCCTCGGGATCGCGGCCGCGCCGGCGGGTGCCGGCGATGGGGCGCAGGGTCACCTCGCCGTCCTCGAGCTTGACCAGGGTCTCCGGGGAGCTGCCGGCGAGCGCGCGGTCGCCGTCCTGGAGGAAGAACAGGTAGGGCGACGGGTTCACCCGGCGGAGCGCCCGGTAGATCTCGAAGGGCGGCACCGAGACCTCGGCGTCGAAGCGCTGGGAGAGGACGATCTGCTGGCAGTCGCCGGCGCGGACGTACTCCTTGGCCCGCTCCACCGCCGCCAGGTAGTCCCGCTTCGACGTCCGGGGCACGAGGGTCGCCGGCCGGGCGGCGCGCCGGGCGCGCCGGTCGACGAGCGGCCGGGCGAGGATCCGGAGGCGCGCCCGGATCCGCGCCAGGGCCCGCCGGTAGAGGGCGCGCGGATCGTCCCCCCGATCGCAGCGCACCTCGCAGATCACGTGGAGCGAGTGGCGGAGGGAGTCGAAGGCGACCACCTCGTCGTAGTCGCCGAGGAGCAGGTCGGGGAAGTCGAGCTCGTCCGGGTTGGCGATCGGGACCCGCGGCTCGAAGAGCCGCACCGCGTCGTAGGAGACGTGGCCGACGAGCCCGCCGGAGAACCGGGGCGTGCCGGGGACGCGGGCCACCCGGTGGGTGGCGAGCGCCGCCCGCACCGTGGCCACCGGATCGCCCGGGTCGCCGAGCTTCCAGCGGAGGACGCTGCGGGGGCGGGCGCCGAGGAAGCTGAAGCGCGCGCTCCGCTCCCCCCCCTCCACCGACTCCAGGAGGAAGGCGTGCCGCTCCCCGCGCGACAGCTTCAGGAAGGCGGAGACCGGCGTCTCGGTGTCGGCGTCGACCTCGACCCGCACCGCGACGGCGCGGCCGGGACGACAGAGCTTCAGGAAGGTCGGGAGGTCCGGCTGGGGGCGCACGTCAGCGCCAAAGAAACACCGTCATGCCGTCACCCGCCGCGCCGGTCCCGGGACCTCGTCCTGGTCCCGCGCCACCACGCGGTTCTGCCGGTCCACGAGCACCACCCGCGGGCGGAAGCCCCGGGCCTCCGCCTCGTCGAGCTCGGCGAAGGTCGCGAGGATCACCAGATCCCCCGGCCGGTTGAGGTGGGCCGCGGCGCCGTTGATGCAGATGACCCCGCTGCCGCGCTCGCCCTTGATGGCGTAGGTCTGCAGCCGGGTCCCCCGGGTGATGTTCCAGATGTGGACCGCCTCGAACTCGAGGAAGCCCGCCGCCTCCATGAGCCCCTCGTCGATCGACACCGACCCCTCGTAGTCGAGGTCGGCGTGGGTGACCGTGGCCCGGTGGATCTTCGCGGTGAAGAAGGTCCGGCGCATGGCGGAGGTTCGGTTCTACCCGCTCCCGGCCGGCCCTGCAAGCGGATCGGCCCCCTCGGCGAGCCAGGCCCGGACGCCGTCCCGCAGGTCCTGGGGCGCGAAGGGCTTGGTGATCTGGGGCGCGCCGCTCCGCTCCAGGAACTCCCGCGCCCGGTCGGTGAAGGCGCCGCCGGTGACGAAGACCATCCTCCGCGCCAGGGCCGGGCGCTCGGCGGCCAGGATCGCGTGGAGGTCCATCCCGGTCAGCTCCGGCATCATCAGGTCGCAGAGGATGAGATCGAAGCGCTCGCCGCCGCGGATCCGGGCGAGCGCCTCGCGCGCCGCGGTCACCGGGATCACCTCGTGCGCCGCGAGGACGCGCCGGATCGTCGAGCCGATCAGCGGCTCGTCGTCCACCACCAGGATCCGGGCGCGGGCGGCGGGGGGGGCGGGGGTCCGCGCCCGCTGCTCCGGCGCCGCGGCCGGGCCGGCCGCCGGCAGGACCAGGCGGAAGGTCGAGCCCACGCCCACCTCGCTCTCGACCTCGATCCGCCCGCC
>JAJXSQ010000249.1 GCA_021784495.1 Myxococcales bacterium
CGTCGGTGAGGCCGCAGCCGCGCTCCCAGACGACCAGGTCGATGCCGGCCGGCCCGGGGCGGGCGAAGCCGACGTTCACGCCGCCCCGCACCGCCGCCTCGATGGCCGGGCCGACGGCGCCGGCGCGGTCGCGGCTCGGCTCGTCGAAGAGGACCGCGTGGGGGTTGCCCATGGAGACGCGGACGGCGCGGAGCCGCTCCCCGCCGACGGTGAAGTCCTCCTCGCCCTCGACGACGGCCGGCCCCATCTCGACGGAGACCGCCTCGACCCGTCCGGTCGGCCCGCGGTGGACGGTGCAGCCGCGCGGCCCGGCGTCGGTGTCGATGACCATCGACGCCGGGAGGTCGCGGGTCTCGGCGAGGTGGCGGGCGACGCAGCGGATGCCGTTGCCGCACATGGCGGCGACCGAGCCGTCGGCGTTGTAGATGTGCATCGCCGCGGCGGCGCCGGGCGTGCGCGGCGGGAGGACGGTCAGGATCCCGTCGGCGCCGACGCCGCGCCGGCGGTCGCACAGGCGGCGGGCCCGGGCGGCGTCCACGAGCGGCCCCTCGACGACCACGAAGTCGTTGCCGAGCCCCTGGTACTTGACGAAGCGAAGGCGCGCCACGGCGGCATCCTACCCCAGCGCCGGCTCAGGCGCAGAAGCGCTCGACGGCCCGCGCCAGGATGGCCGCGGCGGCCTCCAGCTCGGCGATCGCGACGTGCTCCCCGGTCCGGTGGGCGACCCGGATGTCGCCGGGGCCGAAGACGACCGCCTCCGCGCCCATGCCGATCACCTCCGGCAGCTCGGTGCCGAAGGGGACGGTGACGCTCGCCCGGCCGCTCTCGCGCTCCAGGAAGCGGACGATCCCGGCCTCGGGCGGGGTGACCGCCGCGGCGTCGGCGCGGAGGGGCGCCACGGCCACCCGGAGCCGTCCGCCGCCCTCGCCGGCGACCCGGGCGGCGGCCGCCTCCACGAGCCGGAGCGCCTGGCGCGGGTCCTGGCCGGGGAGGGGGCGCCACTCGTAGGTGAAGCGGCAGGAGCCGGCGATGATGTTTCGCGCCTTGCCGCCCTCGATCACCCCGACGTTCCAGGTGGTGAAGGGCGGGTCGAAGGCATCGTCGCGCTCGGCGCGGAGCTGCCCGCCGATCTGCTCCAGCGCCGCGAGCAGCCGGCCGGCGGCGTGGATCGCCGAGGCGCCGACGTCCGGGTAGGCGCTGTGCCCCTCGACGCCGGTCACCTCCACCTCGACGGCGCAGTAGCCCTTGTGGGCGCGCACCGGGGTGAGGCCGGTCGGCTCGCCGACGATGGCGTGGCGGGGGTGGACCCGCCCCTCGGCGAGGGCCTGCTTGGCGCCGAGGCAGCCGACCTCCTCGTCGGCGGTGAAGAGGAGGGTGAGCGGCAGCGCGCCGGCGCGCGTCGCCCGGGCGGCGGTGACCGCGGCGGCCAGGAAGCCCTTGGTGTCGGCGGTCCCGCGCCCGTGGACGAGGCCGTCGCGGACCGGCGCCGCGAGCGCCTCGCCCCACGCGGGGTCGAAGGGGACGCAGTCGGTGTGGCCCACGAGCGCGAGCCCGCCGGCCTGGTCCGGGCCCCGCCGGGCGACGAGGTTCCCCTTGGCCACCCCGTCGGCGTCGGTCCAGACGGTGCGGCGCAGGTCGAAGCCGAGCGGGCGGAGCTCGGCCTCGAGCAGGTCGAGGACCGGGGCGTTGGGGCGGCTCGAGGTGGAGTCGATCCGGACGAGCGCCTGGAGGAGCGGGACGAGGTCCATGGCCCGGATCCTACCCGGTCCCGGCGCTCCCCGTCCCCGGGCGCGCCGCGCCGGCGGGGGGGAGCTAGGGGACGACCACCGCCGCCGCGTCCAGGGCGAGCTTCACCCGCTCGATCGAGCGGGCGGTCACCTCGCGGTGCTCGCGGAGCCGCTCGAGGGCGAAGTCGATCGCCGCGCGCCCGGCCCCGCCGGCGAAGCCGGCCTCGACCAGCCGCTCCTCCTCGGCGGAGGCGTGGGCGGCGAGCCGCTCCTGGGCCCGGGCCTTGCGGTCGGCCAGGCGCGCCTCGGCCTCGCGCTCGGCGGCGGCCCGGGCCTGCTCGAGGGCGGCGGCGGGGACCGCGCCCACCCGGACGTCCTCGGCCTCCTCCAGCTCCGCCTCCAGCCGCTCGGCGCCGCCGGTGACCGGCCGGCCGGCGTCGAGGTCGACCACCACGGCGATGGGCGCGCCGTCGAGGTAGCGGGAGGCCTGGCGGGAGCCGACCCGCGCGCCGGGGGTGGTGTCGGCGTCGGAGGCCCAGCGCAGCTCGAAGCGGGCGGCGAGGGCGCCGCGGCGGGGCGCCCAGGGGCGGCGGAGCCCGGCGGTCCGGCCGGCGTCGCCGTCGCGGACGAGGCCGAGGAGCGCCTCGACCAGCCGGTGGCCGGTGGCGAACCACTGCAGCTCGTCGCGCGCCACCGCGGTCTCGCGCCAGAAGGAGCCGAGGAAGGTCTCCGGCTCCTCGGGGACGGTCATGCCCGGGAGGGCCTCGACGCGGAGGCCGGAGCCGATGGTGAAGGCGACCTCGAAGGGGTGGACGTTCTGGTCGGTGTCGACCTCGAGGCCGATCCGGTGGCCGACGTCGGTGCCGAGCTCCTCGAGCTCCTCCTCGAGCCAGCGGGAGAGGGTGACGAGCGCGTCGCGGAGGAGGTCGTTGGCCGCCTCGGCCGGGAGGCCGGCGAGCGCCGCGAGCCCCTCCGGCGGCGGCTCGCCGAGCCGCTCGAAGGCGTTGCCGACCAGCGCGGCCAGCTCGGGGAGGGCGGCCGAGCGCAGGTCGAGGAGCGGGTCGCCGTGGTGCTGGGCGGCGCGGGCCGAGGCCACGCGGGCGGCGAGGTCGGCGCGGAAGGCCTCGCGGGTCCGCTCGGTGCGCTTGCGCCGGAGGGCCGCCAGGTCGTCGGGGAGCGAGGCGAGGGCGGCGTCCAGGCCGCCGACCGGCTCCTCGAAGATCCCGATCTCGCCCTGGTAGAGGTCGGCGAGGAAGGCCTCCTCGCCCGGCTCGACGACGAGGTGGATCTCCACCGGGCGGGTCTGGCCGAGCCGGTCGAGCCGGCCGATCCGCTGCTCGAGGACCACCGGCGACTCGGGCAGGTCGGCGCAGACGAGGTGGTGGGCGAACTGGAAGTTGCGCCCCTCGCCGCCCGACTCGCCGGAGAGGAGGAGGCGCGGCCCCTCGGGATCGCGGAAGCGGGCGACCAGCCGGTCGCGGGCCTCGAGGGTCCGGGCGTCGTCGTAGAGGAGGGCCTCGACGCCGCCGGCGCCGACGGCCGCCTGGAGGGCGCGGAGCGCCTCGGTGTCGGCGCCGAAGACGAGCGCCTTCTCGCCGGCGCGGGCGAGGGAGAGGCAGAGGTCGGCGAGGGCGGCGGGGCGGCCGCCCGCGGCGACGTCGGTCCGGCGCAGGGCGCGGGCGGTGAAGGCGCCGACCTTGACCCGGCGGTTGCGGATGAGGCGCGAGGAGAGGGAGTAGCGGTCGGCGAGGTGGGCGAGGAGCGCCTCGCGGGTCGGGGCGGGGGAGGGCTCGGCCGCCGGCCGGGCGCCGCGGCGCGGGGGCGGGGGGCCGGCCAGGACCGGGTCGTCCGGGGCGAGGGCGCGGAGCCGGTCGAGGGCGGGGGCGAGGTCGCCGCCGGCGAGCAGGTCGCGGGCCACGGCGGCGAAGGCCTCGTGCTGCTCGAGGCGGGCGAGGAAGGCCGGCTCGCCCTCGGTCGGGATCGGCTCGACGAGGGAGAGGAGGCGGTAGTACTCGCGCGGGTCGAGGCGGACCGGGGTGGCGGTGAGGAGGAGGGCGCCGTAGGAGGCGCGGCAGAGCGGGGCGACGCGGGCGTGGAGGGCGTCGTCGGAGAGGTGGTGGGCCTCGTCGACGATCACCAGGTCGAGCGGGAGGTCGGCGGCCGCCTCGGCCAGCTCCTCGTCGGCGCGGAGCGCCTCGAAGGAGAGGATGGCGTGGGGGCTGCGGGCGAGGGCCGCCTCGGGGCCGCCGAGGGCGGCGACGCGGTCGGGGGTGAGGAGGGTGAAGAGGGCGTTGAACTTGTGGAAGAGCTCGGCGAGCCACTGGAAGGCGAGGTGCTCGGGGACGACGACCAGGACCCGCTCGGCGAGGCCGAGCTGGCGGAGCCCGGCGAAAACCAGCCCGGCCTCGACCGTCTTGCCGAGCCCGACCTCGTCGGCGAGGACGAAGCGGGGCAGCCGGTCGGCGAGGATGCGGCCGGCGGCACCGACCTGGTGGGGGAGGACGTGGACGCGCGAGGAGAGGAGGGCGCCGAGGCCGTCGTCGCGCCGTAGCG
>JAJXSQ010000250.1 GCA_021784495.1 Myxococcales bacterium
CGCCTCGGCGAAGCGCTGGCGGCCGCGCTCGAGCCAGGCGAGCGGGCTCGGCGGCGCGAGCCGCACCGGGGGGAGGAGGGCCTCGGCCTGGCGGCCGAGGCCGAGCGCCTCGAGCCGCGCCGCCTGGTCGAACGCCCCCGGATTGCGCGGGCCGGGCGGAGGCCAGGCGCGCGCCGGAACCCTGACCAGGTCGCCGGCCGCGAGCGGCCAGGCCGGCGGCGGCGCGACCAGATCGAGGAGCTCCCCCGAGCGGTCGAGCAGGGTGAACCGGACCCGGTCGCCGGCGGCGGCCGGGACGTTCAGGACCCTCCCCTCGAGCTCGAGCCGGTCGGTCGCCGCGCGGGCCGGCCGGGCGCGGGCGGCGCCGGCGACGAGCCAGCCCGCGGCGCCGAAGGCGAGCGGCGCCAGGGGAGGGGAGGCGGCGAGCGGCAGGGCGGCCGGGGCCCAGGGGGGCGGCCGGAGCCCGGCCGCGTCGGCGACGACGCCGAGCAGGAAGGCGAGCGCCAGGAGCGCGAGCGGAGCCGGCGGCCTCACGGCGCGGCCCGACCGCCCGGGCGAGCTCCGATGGACCGTTCGGGTGCGAAATCCCAGGTTACATTGCGGAATTCAACGGGTCGTGATAATGATCGCCGACCATGCTCCCGCCTCGGTCCACCCATCGACGGGTGGCCGGGAGATCGACCGGAGCGGAGGTCGGAATGTCCGGAACACAGTCTACCCAGGTCTCCCCGAGCTTCAAGGTCGGGGACAAGGCCGTCTACCCCGGCCAGGGCGTCGGGGAGGTCATGGGGATCGAGCACAAGGAGGTGGCCGGCCAGCGGCAGTCCTTCTACGTGCTCCGGATCCTCGAGAACGGGATGAAGATCATGATCCCGATGAACAAGGTCAACTCCGTCGGGCTCCGCGAGATCATCGGCGAGAAGGACGTCCGGAAGGTCTACTCCATCCTCCGGGAGAAGGAGGTCTCGGTCGACTCGACGACCTGGAACCGCCGCTACCGGGAGTACATGGACAAGATCAAGACCGGGAGCGTCTTCGAGATCGCCGAGGTGCTCCGGGATCTCTACCTGCTCCGCTCCGACAAGGATCTCTCCTTCGGCGAGCGGAAGATGCTCGACACCGCCCGCTCGCTGCTCATCAAGGAGCTGGCCATCGCGAAGGACTGCGACGAGCAGGACGTCGAGCTCGACCTGAAGAAGATCTTCAACTGCTGACCGGTCCCCCCGGCGCGACGCCGGGGGCGCTGGCGCGAGACCGCCGCCCGGACCCGCGTCCGTGCGGCGGTCCCGTCTCGGTGGCGGTCGCGTGCCGTGGGTGGGGTCCGTCCTCACGCGGCGACGCGACTGCAGCGGGGGTGCCAGCCGGGAGGACGCGATGATCGCGGGTGAGCGCGTGGGGGCGGTGGTGGCCGGTGGCGGCGCGGGCCGGCGGGCTGGCCTCGCCAAGCAGTGGCTGGAGCTGGGCGGCGAGTCGGTGCTCCGGCGCGCGGCGCGGGCGCTGCTCGCGAGCGGCGTGGTCGACGAGCTGGTGCTCGTCGTCCCTCCGGGGGACGAGGCGCGGGCGGCGGCGGAGCTCCTCGGCCTCGGTGGCGGCGCGCGCGCCGTCGCCGGAGGCGCGGCGCGGTCCGACTCGGTCCGAAACGGCGTCGCCGCCCTGCCGGACTGCCCCATCGTGCTGGTCCACGACGCGGCGCGGCCCTTCGCCAGCCCGGCCCTCGCGCGGCGGGTCGGGGAGGCGGCGGCGCGCGACGGCGCCGCGCTCGCGGCCGTCCCGGTCACCGACACGGTGAAGCGCGCCGCCGACGATGCCGGCGCGACCGGCGGCGCGGGCGCCCGCCCACCCCGGGTCGAGGCGACGCTCGACCGGCGCACCCTCTGGCTCGCCCAGACGCCGCAGGGGTTCCGGCGCGAGCTCCTCCTCGCCGCCTTCCGCGAGGCGGGGGCGGACGCCGCGGCCGCGACCGACGAGTGCGCGCTCGTCGAGCGGCTCGGGGCGCCGGTCACCCTCGTCCCGGGGGAGCCGTCCAACTTCAAGATCACCGGGCCCGAGGACGTGGCGCGGGCCCGCGCGCTCCTCGAGGCCCCGTTCGCGACCGGGGTCGGTTACGACACCCACCGCTTCGCGCCGGGGCGGCGGCTCGTCCTCGGAGGCGTCGAGTTCGAGGGCGACGGGCTGCTGGGCCACTCGGACGCCGACGTCTGCGCGCACGCGATCGGCGACGCCGTCCTCGGCGCCGCCGGCCTCGGCGATCTCGGCCGCCACTTCCCGGACACCGACCCGCGCTGGCGCGGGGTCTCCTCGCTCTCCCTCCTCGGCGAGATCGCCCGGCTGGCGAGGGAGCACGGCTGGCGCCTCGGCAACTGCGACGTGACGATCGCCGCGCGCCGCCCGAAGGTCGCGCCGCGCCGCGAGGAGATGCAGGCCCGCCTCGCCGGGGCGCTCGGCGTCGACCCGGCGCGGGTGAACGTCAAGGCGACCACCGGCGAGGAGATGGGCTTCGTCGGGCGCGGCGAGGGGATCGCCGCGCACGCCGTGGCGCTCCTGGTCCGGGTGACCGGGTGAGCGGCGCGGCGGGGGGCTCCCCCGGAGGGGACGGGGCGGACCGGCCGCCGCGCCGGCGCTCGCCGCTCCTGGCGCGCACGCCGGCGGTGGCGGTCGTCTCGGCGGCGCTCTCGGCCTGGCTCCTCTGGTCGCTGGTGCCCGACGTCGCCTACTCCCTCTCGACGCCGATCCCGATCGATCTGGGCGGCCCGGCCGTGTTCCGGCTCGACCGCGCGCGGCTCAACCGGTTCGTCCGGATCCGGGGGGAGTTCGGCGACGCCGTGGGGGTCACCGTCAACCGGACGGGCCAGCCGCGGACGGTCGGCCGCGTCCACGGGACCAACCTCCTCGTCGACCGCCCGGGGCGGAGCGGCCCGCCCGTCTACGAGGGGCGGCTCCTCCCGCTCGCCGATCGGACCGAGTACGATCCGGTCGTCGTCGCGCTCCGCGCCCGGGGAGCGCCGATCGGCGAGGCCTGGCTCGTGCTGCGCGACGGCGAGCGCCCGCGCGAGCACTGGCTGCCGCTCGGCGGCGCGCTCCTGCTCCTCGCCCTCCTCGCGATCAACCTGCGGGCGCTCCTGCGCGCCCTCACCGCCTGACCGGAGCCCCGCCGTGCCCGTCCTCGTCCACGACACGCTCGCCGGCGGCAAGCGCGAGCTCACCACCCTCGAGCCGGGGGTGGTCCGGATGTACGCCTGCGGGCCGACCGTCTACGACCACGCGCACCTCGGCCACGCGCGCTGCTACGTCGTCTGGGACGTCGTCGTCCGCCACCTGCGGGCCCGCGGCCTGCGGGTCCGCTACGTCCGCAACTTCACCGACGTGGACGACAAGATCATCCGGCGCGCCGCCGAGCGCGGCGAGGATCCGGTGGCGCTGGCCGCCCGCTTCGCCGATCTCTTCCACGAGGACCTCGACGCCCTCGGGTGCCTCCGCCCGGACGTGGAGCCGCGGGTCTCGGCGCACGTGCCCCAGATCGTGGCCTTGATCCAGACCCTGGTGGAGCGGGGCCACGCCTACGCGCCCGGGAACGGCGACGTCTACTTCTCCGTCCGGGGCTTCCCCGAGTACGGGCGCCTGGCGCGCCGCGACCTCGACGACCTCCGGGCCGGGGCGCGGGTCGAGCCGGGCGAGGCGAAGCGGGATCCGCTCGACTTCGCCCTCTGGAAGGGCGCGAAGCCGGGCGAGCCGCGGTGGCCGAGCCCCTGGGGCGAGGGGCGGCCCGGCTGGCACGTCGAGTGCTCGGCCATGATCCGGGCCCACCTGGGGGAGGCGCTGGACCTCCACGTCGGGGGGAAGGACCTCGTCTTCCCGCACCACACCAACGAGATCGCCCAGTCGGTCTGCGCCTGCGGCGACGGCGTCCACGCCGAGAGCTTCTCCCGCCACTGGATGCACAACGGCTTCGTGGAGATCGACGACGAGAAGATGTCGAAGTCGCTCGGCAACTTCTTCACCGTCCGCGACGTGCGCGCCCGCTTCGACCCCGAGGCGCTGCGCCTCTGCCTGCTCGGCACCCAGTACCGGAACGACTTCAACTTCTCCGACGGCCTCCTCGCCGAGGCGGAGCGCCGCCTCGCCTACCTCTACGAGACGCTCGAGCGGGCGGACCGGCTGGCGGCCGGCGCGGCGCCGGCCGGCGCCGAGGAGCTCGTGGCGCGCTGCAGCGCGGCGCTCGACGACGACTTCAACACCCCGCAGGTGCTAGATCGG